>CAMOZD010000085.1 GCA_946630645.1 uncultured Lachnospiraceae bacterium | reverse complement strand
TTTCAGCAGTGATTCCAGTGATTGCTTTTATTGGCCTTCCCGGCCGATGGTCCGCTCAAGCTCATCAATCAGGGCTTCCTCGGCGGATAATCCCTGGGCCTGGGCAAGGCGGCAGAGGGCAAAAAGTGTTTTGCCCAGCCTGCGGCTGACTTCTTCTGAGGAGGATGCAGCGCCTTCGGAAACAGGATCAGCCAGCTCCAGGACTGACTGGAGCAGGTCCCGGAAAATATCCATCTGGCTGCCGGATATGAGCTGGCGGCGGGAGGCTTTTTTGGCGATTTTCTGGCCCCGGATCAGGGCAGGGAAAGCGGCGGGCACAGCCTGGAGCTCTTCCCTGGCTGAAATCTCATTGTTGCCGTGCTCCTCTCCCTTAAGTTTCTCCCAGTCGGCCTGCTGCTCTTCGACACTGGAGTAGGTCTGGCCTTTGAAGACATGGGGATGGCGGTGGATCATCTTTCTGCAGATTCCGTCCACTACATCGTCCATGGTGAATTCGCCTGCTTCCTCAGCAATCTGGGCGTGGAGGGCCACCTGGAAAAGAAGGTCGCCCAGCTCTTCGATCAGGTGATCGGGATTGCCGCTGGCTGTCAGGTCTGAGATGGCCTGGTGGACCTCATAGGCTTCCTCTAAAAGGTGGGGTTTGGTGGATTCGTGGGTCTGGGCTCTGTCCCAGGGACACCCATCCTTGCCCCGGAGAGTAGCGACGATGGCCAGAAGTTCCTGGAATTGAAAAGTAGTATTGCTCATGGCTTCCTCCCCGGACCCGGACCTGCTGCCTGTTTTAAGGCTGTTTTTTGGCTTTCCGGGCCCCTATCGTAAAAAAATGCTGGTTTTTATTGTAAGAAAATGATATTTATTATAATATAGCAAGTGTTACATAGAAATGAAACAAGTGTTACATAGAAATGAAATACTATTTTCCTGTTTGCTTTTTATTTTACACCCTTTGCGGGTCTTTGGTTAAGGGAATTATTTGTGGCGGGCAGAGATTTAGCTGGCTGCAGGCAGGACCGGACAGGGGAAAGAGAAGACAGGGAATAATATTTGGCAGTATTTTATCGTTAATTATAGATGTCTATAGTTTTTAATATTTTCCATTGGTTAAGAAAAGGTAGGATTATATGTCGGGATTTATGGATAAAAGAAAAAGAGCTGGCCTGCTTCTGGGCCTGGTGGCAGCCCTTTTACTGCTGCTGGCCGGCACGGATTATGTCAGAGCGGCGGACCAGGAGTCTGCAGGGACGGCGGCAGGAGATTCTGCAGAGAACAGGATCGTTCCGGTTAAGGTGAAAAAGATCGATGCCAGTCTTGCTGACGAGACCGGTGAAACGGATGGCTCTGAGGAGGAGTTCAAGCCTGAAATCTACAGTGACCATCGCAAGGAGATGGAGAATCATAAGGAATATCTGGGAGATATGATTTATTTTAACCAGAAAGACCAGGTGTGGAATGACAACGGTTACTGTGTGGCCAGGTCCGGCTGCGGACCTACTTCCATGGCCGAGGTAATCAGCTCCCTGACCGGGAAATGGGTGACTCCTCTTGATACCATTGAGTGGGCCTGCAAGCATGATTATTATTCCGGTGACGGCTCTGTCCATGAAATGATTCCAGCCCTGGCCAAGGCTTATGGCCTGACCTGTAAGGGTCTTGGGACTAATTATAATAAGATACGGGCAGCCCTGAAAAAGGGTCACCCGGTAGTCTGTCTTATGGGGCCCGGTTATTTTACGGCCGGGGGGCATTTTATGGTGCTGACCTCCATAGACAGTAAGAACTGTGTGACTGTGGCAGATGTGGGAAGCAGGGAAAGGTCCTCCTATAAGTACCGTCTGAAGCAGGTGATCAGCCAGGCGAAATCGGCCAGCGCCGGAGGTCCTTTCTGGGCTATGAGCTATGAGCGGATGAGTGGTCTGGCAGAGGGCAGGACTCTCCGGGACTACATAGAGGCCGATCCTGATGATTCCTTTGGCGGATCCTTTTTTGCGGATGCCCAGGAGGGGATGGCAGATCTGACCGCGGCATCCCTGGCAGGCTCGGACCTGTCCAGAAAGTATGTGGATGTTTCAGAGCCTGTGACAGGCGGGATTTTGAAGGCGACCATGTCAGAGAGGGAGTATGGCCAGGCATTTTCTGCTTTGATGACAAAGAAGGGCTGGGTGCCTGTGGCAGGCTCCTTATCCGGGATTGTGTCAGAAACAGGGGCTTTATCAGGAACTGTATCGAAGGAAGGACTTTTGACTTCCGGTATCAGTGATTTGAGGCTTGAGTAGATGATGAAGAAAATGAACTACAGAACGACAGTACATATAACAGGACAGTGGATGAAGCTTGGATTCCGGTGCAGTCTGCCCCAGGGGACGGACGGATCGGATATCCGGGTCCAGGCCTTATTCCGCAAAAGGAGTTCTGAGCGCCGTATGGCTATGGATGTCCGCATAGAGGATAGTGACATAGGGAAGCAGGTGATAGCAGATGCTGATATCCTACTTCCCTATGTGTTTACTGTGCCGCCAAGACATACGGTGGCGGTGAACTTTGCCTTTTGGCAGGGGGCGGACTCAGTCAGCCTTTCTGACCAGCCTTTCCCTGTGCAAAAGGAGCTTTTTGCCAGGCAGGACCTGGTCCAGGCCCGAAGGCCGGCCAGGTATATCCTTTTGACTCTGGGTCTTCCTGTCCTTCTGGCCAGGTATCATTTTCAGAAGGGTCTGTCCGGCAGGGAGGCCATGAAGCGGGCCCATGATTATGTCTACAGCCGCAGCGGCTATGGCTACAGTCCCCGGCAGAGGAATACGGACTATTTTGCAGATTATTATAAAAGGCTTGTTTCCGGTAAGCATAAGCCGGATGGCAGGCGGATTCTTTTCCTTTCAGAGAGACCCCTGGACCCGGAGGGCAACATGGGTCTGGTCATGGAAAGACTGGGCAGGGAGCCGGACCTGGAGCTGGAGACCTTTATCCATACGGAGACGGTGGACCGGCTGAGCCGGAAGCAGCTCCGGGAATGTGCCGAGAAGTGTGCCCGGGCCAGGGTGATTGTCCTGGAGGATTTCTATCCCCAGATTCATGCCTTAAGAAAAAGTCCTGACACCCAGCTGATCCAGCTCTGGCATGCCTGTGGGGCCTTTAAAACTTTTGGCCTGACCAGGGCGGGCAAGCCGGATTGTGTTCCCCAGACCTCCATGAACCACAGGAATTATGACCTGGCCTGTGTCAGCGGGGAAAAGCTGAGAGGCATTTATGCGGAGGCCTATGGGATTCCGACGTCCAAGGTAAAGGCTCTGGGAGTGCCCAGGACAGACCTGTTTTTTGACAGGGACCGGATGGACAGGATCAGGGAAGAGCTTTACAGGAAGTATCCTGAGGCAGAGGGAAAAAAAGTAATTATTTATGCTCCCACCTTCAGGGGGGCCGGCAACAAGGAAGCTTATTTTCCTGAGGAAGCATTTTCCCCGGAGGCTTTTCTGGAAAAAATGCCTGAGGGCTGTCTTTTGTTTTTGAAACATCACCCCTTTGTGAAAAGCCAGACATCCGTCAGTCCGGACCTGGCCGGCCGGCTGATTATTCCGGAAGAGGGCCAGTCTCTCAATGAGCTGATGCTGCTGGCTGACCTGCTGATTACGGATTACAGTTCCTGTGTCTTTGAGGCGGCTCTCCTGTCCCTGCCTATGATTTTTTATGCTTTTGACCAGGAGGAATATACCAGGGAAAGAGACTTCTATTTTGACTATGATCATTTTGTCCCCGGGCCGGTGGTTCATGATTTTGAAGACCTGGCAGACCTGGCGGCAGGGATGATTTCCGGGCCCGGTGAGGGCAGCATGGAAAGGCTTGACCGCTTCCGGGAGGATTATCTGGATGCCCTGGACGGCCGGAGTACAGACCGGATAGCAGACCGGATCCTTTCCCTGCTGCAATGAAGGTCGAAGGTTAATTTTTCCTTAAAAATGAATAATTGCTTAAATTTTACAATTTTCCCGAGCATTGGATTGACAAAAGATGTAAGGTTAGATTATATTCAGATGTGAGAAAAGTGGCAGGAATAAATATGTGTTAAAGACAAAAGTAAAGGAGGCAGTAGGCTATGAAAGGTATTATTTTGGCAGGAGGATCCGGTACAAGGCTCTATCCGTTGACAAAGGTTACCAGTAAACAGCTTCTTCCCATTTATGATAAGCCTATGATTTACTACCCTATCAGTGTGATGATGCGGGCGGGGATCAGGGATATTCTGATTATTTCCACGCCGGAGGATACTCCCCGTTTTGAATCCCTTCTTGGGGACGGGCATCAGTTTGGCGTGAAGCTGAGCTATGAGATCCAGCCCAGTCCTGACGGACTGGCCCAGGCTTTCATTATCGGTGAGAAGTTCATCGGTTCTGATTCGGTAGCCATGATTCTCGGAGATAACATCTTCCACGGCCACGGTCTTACCAAGAGACTGCTGGCGGCTGTAGACCGGGCCCAGACCGGTAAGGGGGCTACGGTGTTTGGCTACTATGTAGATGATCCGGAGAGGTTCGGTATCGTTGAGTTTGATAAGAATGGCAAGGCTGTTTCCATAGAGGAGAAACCGGAGCATCCCAAGAGCAACTACTGTGTAACCGGCCTTTATTTCTATGATAACCGGGTAGTGGAGTATGCTAAGGACCTGAAGCCTTCTGCCAGAGGTGAGCTGGAGATTACAGACCTGAACAGGATCTATCTGGAGCAGGATGAGCTGCATGTGGAACTGCTGGGTCAGGGCTTTACCTGGCTTGATACAGGAACCCATGAGAGTCTGGTGGATGCCACCAATTTTGTTAAGACGGTGGAGCAGCATGCCCATCGTAAGATCGCCTGTCTTGAGGAGATCGGCTATATCAATGGCTGGATCGACAGGGACCAGGTGCTTGAGACCTATGAAGTGCTGAAAAAGAACCAGTACGGCAAGTACCTCATGGATGTGCTGGAAGGCAAGTATCTGGATTAGTATCCTGAAGGCAGGAGTCCTGATTATTACCCGGAGGGTAAATATCCGGACTGGTTTTGGAAAGGGAATGGTGACTTAGAATGACTATTATTGTTACCGGCGGTGCCGGTTTTATTGGAGCGAATTTTGTATATCTGGAACTGGAGAAGCATCCTGAGGACAGGATCGTATGTATTGATAAGCTGACCTATGCGGGTAATCTGGAGACTCTCAAGGAGGCCATGGACCATCCTAATTTCCGCTTTGAGAAGATTGATATCTGTGACAGAGAGGCAGTGTTTAAGCTGTTTGAGGAAGAGAAGCCTGACATCGTGGTTAATTTCGCCGCCGAGAGTCATGTGGACCGGTCCATTGAGAATCCGGGCATATTCCTGGAGACCAATATTATCGGAACCCAGGTGCTCATGGATGCCAGCAGGGCCGTGGGTGTGAAGCGCTACCACCAGGTATCCACGGATGAGGTTTACGGAGATCTTCCTTTAGACCGGCCGGACCTCTTCTTTACCGAGGAGACTCCCCTTAAGACCAGCAGCCCCTACAGCTCCTCCAAGGCAGGTGCAGACCTCCTGGTCAATGCCTACCACAGAACCTTCGGCCTTCCGACGACCATTTCCCGTTGTTCCAACAATTACGGGCCCTACCAGTTCCCGGAAAAGCTGATTCCCCTCATGATTGCCAATGCTCTTGATGATAAGCCTCTGCCGGTCTACGGTGAGGGACTGAATGTGAGAGACTGGCTCTATGTGGAGGACCATTGTAAGGCGATTGACCTGATCATCCGTCAGGGCAAGGTAGGAGAGGTCTACAATATCGGCGGGCATAATGAGATGAAGAATATTGATATCGTTAAGATTATCTGCCAGGCCCTGGGTAAGCCGGAGTCCCTGATCACTCATGTGACAGACCGGAAAGGCCACGATATGCGCTATGCCATCGATCCG
>CAMOZD010000084.1 GCA_946630645.1 uncultured Lachnospiraceae bacterium | reverse complement strand
TGTGGATTTTTCCGCAGAGATGGAGCGGACCCTTCAGGTGATGGATTACGCGGTCCTGGTAATCAGCGGTGCCGATGGGGTCCAGGGCCATACCCAGACCCTTTGGAGACTTTTGAAAATGTATCATATCCCGACCTTTCTCTTTATTAATAAGATGGACCAGGCCGGGACTGACAGGGATTTTCTCATCAATAGTCTTCGAAACAGACTCAGTGAAGGAATCATTGCTTTTGATGCCCAGTCCGGCTGCCGGAAGAGGGAGGAGGACTGGCTGGAAGACCTGGCCCTGACCGATGAAACTGTTCTGGAAGACTTTATGGAGTCGGGAGAGATTTCCGACGACCAAATCAGAGACTTAATCCGGCAGCGGAAGGTCTTCCCGGCCTATTTCGGATCAGCCCTGCAGCTCACAGGCGTCAAGGACCTGCTGGCAGGCCTTGATGAATTCATGGAGGACCCGGAGAAGACAGACGAGGACATTTCCCAGGAAGGGCCCGGGAGTCTGGCGGTCGGAGACAAGGAAGGGGACGGACCGGATTCCTATGGGGCCCGGGTTTTCAAAATCTCCCGGGACGACAAGGGAGAAAGGCTGACCTGGCTCAAGGTGACCGGGGGCCGGATCCGGGTTAAAATGCCTCTGGCAGATGGAGAGAAGATCAACCAGATCCGCATCTATTCCGGAGAGAAATTTGAGATGGTAAAAGAGGCGGACAGGGGGACAGTCTGCGCTGTTACAGGGCTGGTCTCCAGCTTTGCCGGCCAGGGGATGGGCCGGGAAAAGGGGGGAGATATTCCTCTGCTGGAGCCGGTCATTACCTGCCAGATTCTGTTTCCTGACCAGGTGGATATGCAAAAGACTCTCCGCCAGCTCAGGGAGCTGGAGGAGGAGGAACCCCTGCTGCATCTGGTGTGGGAGGAAAGAAAGCAGGAGCTCTACGCCCAGCTCATGGGCGAGGTACAGATTGAGATTTTAAAAAGCCTGATTGAAGAAAGGTTCGGCCTAATCGTGGAATTCGGACCTGGCCATATCCTTTACCGGGAGACGATCTCAGGACCTGTCCACGGAGTTGGCCACTATGAGCCTCTCAGGCATTATGCAGAGGTCCATCTCCGCCTGGACCCCCTGCCGGAGGGGTCAGGCCTGGAATTTGTCAGCGAGTGCAGTGAAGATGATCTGGACAGGAACTGGCAGAGGCTGATTATGACCCATTTGAGGGAGAAGGAACACCTGGGGACGCTGACCGGGTCCCCGGCAACGGATATCCGTTATGTCCTGACGGCAGGCCGGGCCCACAAAAAACATACAGAGGGCGGGGATTTCCGCCAGGCGACCTACCGGGCAGTCCGTCAGGGACTCCAATGTGCCCGGGCCCAGGGCAAGGCAGTGCTTTTAGAACCATGGTATTCCTTTGTACTGGAAGTTCCCTCAGACCGGATTGGCAGGGCCATGGCAGATATTCAGCGGATGGGAGGATCCTTCGGGGAAGCGGAAGCTGCCCAGGAGTCTGATATGCTGGTTCTCCGGGGGACGGCCCCGGCAGCGGAACTGTTGGGATACAATACGGACCTGCTTTCCTACAGTGGGGGAAAAGGCAGGCTCAGCTGTGCCCTCAAGGGCTATGAGCCTTGTCATAATGAAGAAGAGGTTATTGAGAGTCTTGCTTATGACAGTGAGGCAGACTTGGATCATCCTGCGGGATCTGTCTTCTGTGCCCATGGGGCAGGCTTTATGGTTCCCTGGGACCAGGTGGAGGAATATATGCACATAAAAGACCGGGCCCGGATCTGGGGACCCGGCGGCCGGTCGGAGCCAGGAGTTTTCCCGCCTTTTGCCCAAGGCCCGGAGCAGGGAGCCGCAGGTGACTGGAATGCCGGAGCCGGGACCGGAGGAGGGAATCATCCTGGAAATTGGGAAGGAGACCAGTCTTCACCGGGCCTGCCCGCCTACTATGTGGAGGATGAGGCCTTCAAGGCCATTTATGACAGGGAATTCGGCCAGGGAAAGCAGAAAGATGACCACTACAGCGGTTTCAGGACCGGCAATTCAAAAAAACGGGGAGCCGGGTCCGGTTTCCGGGATGGGTCCGGTTCAGGTATATACTCCGCCAGAAGGAGCCAGGATTCCAGAGCTTTTTCCGGCATGGCCGGGAGCCGGCAGACCGGCAGGTGCCAGGGACAGGGAAGGGAAAAATATCCTGCCAGGGCTTCAGGAAATAAGGAGTATCTTCTGGTGGATGGCTATAATATTATTTTTGCCTGGGAGGACCTGAGCCGGCTGGCTGAGAAAAATCTGGATGCTGCCCGCGGCAGATTGATTGATATCATGTGTAATTACCAGGGCTTTGTAGGATGTACCCTTATCCTGGTCTTCGATGCTTACAAGGTGAAGGGCAGCAAGGGCCAGGTGTTAAAGTATCACAATATTTATGTGGTTTACACCAAAGAAGCGGAGACGGCAGACCAGTATATAGAAAAGACCACTCATGAGATCGTCTCAAAGTATGCTGTCCGGGTCGCTACCTCTGACAGTCTTGAACAGGTGATTGTGACCGGGGCAGGGGCCCTTAAGGTGGCCGCCGATGATTTCCGTGAGGAGGTCATGTATATAGAGGAGGAGATCCGCAGGATCAACCGGGAGAAAAGAGACCGGAATAAGAATTATCTATTTGACCAGGCTGATGCCCAGACTGCAGATAAGCTGGAGGAAGTCCGGCTGGGCCGGGACTCCTTTGAGGAGGCTGACCCGGACCGGCAGGAGCCTGAAAGATGATAACTATAAAGCAGACAGCTGCCTGACCCGGACCGGCAGGAGCCTGAAAGATGATAACCATAAAGAATTCTGCTCCCGTCCCGTATGGGGGAGCGACAGAAGGAGAAGGAGGGAAACCATGACAAAAATAGAAGAGAAGATCCAGTGGTATGAGAAAAAGTTCAGAAACTGTGAGACCATGACTGACCTGGTAATCGCCATGTCATCCTGGCAGAACTTTGCCCGGTCCAACGGACTTAGCGAGGACCAGAGAAGGCCTGTGGACCAGGTTTATCTGGAGATGGAGAGTAAGCTGATCACAGGACTTTCCAAAAGCCTCTGGTAAAGGACCGGCGCCGGTGGCCAGGGCTTCCCCTGAAGCCTTTGGGTTTCCTTTTATAACAGGGCAGGCATCGGTGGACCGGGAACCGGTATAAAGGAAAACAGATAAGAGAAGATGCCGGTATAGACGGAAATACAAATATCCATGGAAAAAAGGAAGGCTGACCCAGGCGGGGAAGACTATGACGAAAGCCATGATTTTTCCCTGCCAGTGATCAGCCTGTTATTTTTATGTTTTTGTAGTTATATGTTTCTATACGTTTTTATTTAGAAGCTACTGTAGACATGAGTCTGGCAAGGGGCTTCCGGCTTAGAGGGGCTCTCCTGAGAGAATCCAGGGTGCCGGCTTGGCCTCAAAGATGCCCTTGTTGTTGAGCTTGGACATGTTGACCTGAATAACCTCTGTCTGCTCGATATGGTATTTCTGGAATACACTTAAGATATCGGAGAGGATATTGAGCTCCAGGGTATATACCACGAACTTCATCTTTGGATTGAGGCGGAGCAGGTCCTGGACCTCATCCTCGAAGCGCTTGGTGGCTACGA
Source organism: uncultured Lachnospiraceae bacterium (assembly GCA_946630645.1). Classification (GTDB taxonomy): domain Bacteria; phylum Bacillota; class Clostridia; order Lachnospirales; family Lachnospiraceae; genus Anaerobutyricum. The sequence continues at coordinate 2,320 of CAMOZD010000084.1, read as the reverse complement.
TAAAGGACAGGGTGGGCACAGGCTGTCCTGCCATGGAATCCCGGGAGGTGTCGTTGACAATGGATACATTGTGAAGACCGAACTTCTTGACATTTTCCTCCATGGAATAGCGGTCATGCTTGTTGTATTCCACCGCGATAATCTGGCCGTCGTTGGCGATCATGGCAGATTCTACGGCGATACTTTCACCACTGATGATACAGATGGTGTCCTGGTCGTCCAGGTGCAGTTTGTTAATGATGATAGCACGGATTTCGCTGGCAACATAACGGACAGAGCCCTGGGAAAAATTAGTATTCTGGATGCCCAGCCGGTAGGAGCTTCTGGCGGTCGGGTTGACAATCAGCATGACGGAGGGTTCAGAAATCTCCGTATCGATCATGTCTGCCAGGCGGCGGGGCCTGACCTCCCCTTCCGGCTCCAGGCCTGTCTTGAACCAGAGCTGGCAGTCGCCCAGACCACTTTCCCACAGATCGAAGAAAAAGCCGGGATGTCCTTCGTCAATGAGAACCAGGACCCGCTTGTGGGTTTCGATGGTGGGAATCAGGTTTTTCTTCCTTTTGCTGATGTCGATCAGCTTGATTTTTTCTATATCCATGCCGGCCTTCTGGGAAAAGTAGTCAAGCCAGGAAAGTATCTGATTGTTGCTGAATGAAGATTTATTATTGTTCATTAGAGTAAACCCCCCTTTTTGCTTAAAAATATAAACCTTATTATTAATATTAAAACAATCCTCTATAAAAGGCAAGGAAACCATGGAAAATTTGTCATGATATGTGGGAGCGGGACAGGCATTTCTCTTACAAATTTGTGTTCATCATTGAAAAATTTTGGGAATGTGTTATTCTAGAAAAGTGTATGCCGGCAGGCATGGACCTAAGCCTTTATATCTTGATATATGGAAGGAGACGGGCGATGAATTTAGAAATCAAAGGATACCGCATTGTCAAATGTGATTACACGAATAATGTCAAGCCTAACAGCCCGATGAATATCCGGGTTAATATGAATAATCAGATTAATATCCCCAAGACGATCAATAAGGGGACAGTTGGGACTGTACTCACAAAGGTTATGGTGGGTTCTCCCATGGAGCCCCTCTATATTTATCTGGAGCAGATTTGTGCCTTTGCCGACACAGATAAGGATGCGCCTGCCGTCACGGACCGGGAGAGTATGTTAAGCCTCTATAAGACCATATGTGTGCCTGCGGCAGTCCGGACTGCCCAGGATAATATCCAGAAGCTTTGTGAGGCCTTCAATATCCCCAAGCTGAAGCTGCAGGATCAGGGGGACCAGAAGCAGTACAGCTAAAGTGACTACAATAGTAGAGTTAAAGTGACTACAATAGTAGAGTTAAAGTGAGTAGAATAGTACGGCTAAAGTGAGTATATTTATGATGAGAGAGTTAACGAAAAGAAAACCATCAAATAAACAGCAGGGAATGGGAGACCTGGGTAAGTTTATCCTTGTATCTATCTATTATTTTGCCTACCTGGCTGCTTTTCACCTGCTGGAGATGGCCCAGCCGGAGGAGCTTCATATTATTGACTGTGCCCTGGACAGATATATACCCTTCCTGGAGTATTTTGTCGTACCCTATCTTCTCTGGTTTGTTTACATCGGGTCATCGGCCCTGTACCTGCTGATCAGAGAGAGGAATCTTTTTTTCAAGCTGGTTTATACGGGCATGGTCGGCATGACCATTTTCCTTCTGATCTCCTGGCTTTATCCCAATGGCCTGGAGCTGAGACCGGAGACCTTTGCCCGTGATAATATATTTGTAAGCCTGACGAAGATGGTTTATGCCTGTGATACGCCAACCAATGTCCTGCCAAGTATCCACGTGTTTAATTCCGTGTGTACCCTGGTGGCGGTCAGACAAAGTGTGAGACTGAAAAACAGTAAGCTGGTCCAGGCAGGAGCCCATGTGCTGACCCTTTTAATTGTCTTGTCCACTATGTTTTTGAAGCAGCATTCCATCGTGGATGTCCTCCTGGCCCTTGTCCTGTCCTATGTGGCTTACGAGCTGGTTTATGACAACCTTTATGACAGGGTGCTTCTGTCACTCCGAAGACAGAGGAATACCATGAAGGCCCGGCACGGTATCAGGGATCTGCACTAGGAGGAGAAAGGCAATCATGAGAAAGATTATATTCATCGGCCGCAGTGAGTCCGGCAAAACAACCCTGACCCAGGCCATGAAGGGGAAGAAGATCAAGTATCACAAGACCCAGTACATTAACCATTATGATGTGATTATTGACACTCCCGGAGAGTATGCAGAGACCAAGGAGCTGGCCGGTGCCCTGGCTGTCTA
>CAMOZD010000083.1 GCA_946630645.1 uncultured Lachnospiraceae bacterium | reverse complement strand
TTCTCCTTCGTTTAAACAGGCCTTTTCTTTCGGCTTCCTTCTCTTCGGGCCGGCTGCACAGAAGACCGCTGCCCATCAGGTCTCCCTGGCCGGTAAAGAAATAGATCCTGGTCCCCGGCTCCGGGTCTCCCTTGACCAGCTGGCCCCGGAGCAAGAGCTTTCTCTCCTGCCGGTCCTCCTCCAGCCCTTCCTCCAGATAGAATAAAAAGTCCGCCTGTTCATGGATATCCATGACCTTCCTCTTCCAGGGCTCCATATTCTCCTCCTGGTCCTGCCGGTAGGCCTCCATGGTCCTCTCATGTAATTTTCTCAATCCAGCAAACGGCATAACTGCTCCTTCGCCTCACAGTAGCACTCCCCGCTCTCCAGCAGGAAAATCCTGAGGCCCTCTTCCTTCATCTTCAGAAAATCGTCCACCATTTTCTTTAAAATCTGATCATTCTTAAATCTTCCATCCAGCAAAATATAGAGCCGGTAGTCTCCCTTATGGTCCTGCTGTCTGGCCATATGGTCCGCCATAAGATCCCTGGCAATGACCAGGGCTTCGCCAAAAGAGTAATCCCTGATGTCCTGAGCCAGTTCAAAACGGAAACCAGCCGGGTACTCCCTGAAGTTTCTGGCCTCCACAACCTGGTCACCGTAAACAAAAGAGAACACTATGCTTCTGCCAGTCATCTCTCCCTCATTTTCCAGTTCCTCCAGCTGCTGGTAAAATATCTTTTCCAGACCTAAGGGGCGGTGGAGCTGGGTGCGCAGAAGAACAAAGCTGCAGTAGAGCGGTCCCTTATTACCAGAAGGCCGGCTCTCTAACTTTTCCTCCACCGGCCCGGGGCCGGCTTTGGCTGAAGCCTCCGCCTGGTCCAGCATCAGCTGTTTTTTCAGTTCATCAATGATCTGCAGGTGGGTCCAGACCTCATGATGCTCCAGCTTTTCCTTCCACCGGTCCGGCAGCTGCTGGTAAAAGACATGGGCGTAATCCACATCTGCCTTGGCCGGAGGAACCTTGATATTCCCTCTGCAGGAGCCTATGAGAATCCGGTAGATCAGTCGCTGGTCAGAGAGCAGCTGCCTGGCCTCATCAAAAAAAAGCCCGTCTCCCAGAAGCCTCTCATCTTCAGGGTACCACTCATAATCCTGCTCAAAAAAGAGCAGCTGGAAACGGTTTGGGCGGACCAGGTATACCGGGGAATCCTGGCTGGCCGGGTCGGTCATCAGGTCCTCCAGGTCCAGCAGGCCGGGATAGATATTTCTCTGGCGAAAACCCTCCAGGAGGGTAGCCACGGACAGAGCCATGGCATAAAGCCGCCGCCTGTCCACGTGGTAATGGTCCATCATCTCCCTGCCAAAAAGGCACTTGAGGGAACAGGCCTGGTCTGGCAGCCGGCCCTCCTCTCCCGGAAAAATGACCTGGGGAAGCTCCCGGAGCATCTTTATGACCGGATGGGAGGAGGCAAAGAGCTCCTCCTTGCTTGCGGGTGTCTGTCCCTGTGTATCAATTCTCTCCATCATATTCCTATGGACACTCCCTTCAGAAGATCCTTCAAAGGTTTGACAACATTATCCAAAAGGTCTGTACTGACCGGCTGCAGCAGTTTTTCAATGGAAATAAACATGGGGGACGCCTCTTCGTCATAGCCCCCGTCTTCCCTGACGAAACAAAAGCGGAAATCCTCCTGGCTCAGCTCATCAGTAGTAAAGAACACAGCTTGGCCTAAGGGAAAGTCCAGATACTCTTCGTAATCATTGCTGCCGTAGGCATCAGAAAATACAAAGACTGCCTTATTCCTGCCCGGGGAAGGGAACTTGGCCACAGACAAGGCTATGGCATGGTGGACAGACTCCCGGCCGTCATTGGAACCACCGTAGAGCTTGATGGCCCTGACCTGCTGCATGAACTCGGTCACATCCTCTGTAAAGGACTCCCCGTCAGCAAAAAGCAGCTGGTCCGTCTCCTCTCCTCCCTTCTCGTCCCGGATGACGGTAGCACCCAGCATGGGGTGAATCTCATAGCGGGCCAGGCTTTCTATAAAATGCATGATTGCAAAATAGACGGCAGGGAATATGGTGTACATGGAGGCAGTGCCATCGATGACAAAGTCCAGGTAAAGCTTGAGTCCCTGCTTCTTCTCGCTTTCCATTTTCTCCCGCAGTCTTCCGGGCAGAGACGGATTATAATCGGTCCCCTGACTGTTATAGCTGTTCATTATCTCCTGTCCCTCCCCCTGATCTGCAGTACTTCTATCTCTGTGTCATGATAAAGAAATTTATCCCCTTCCGTGACCTGGCTGTCCCTCTGCAGGCTGACAGCCCTGCAGTCTTCATGGAGCAGAAGAACCCTTACCTGGTCATCCACCCGGTAAAAGGACAGAATATGGCCGCTGTAGGGCCCGTTCTTACTTCTTTCCTGCCTGGTTCCGTAATAAATAGGGACAAAACGATAGTTGCGGATATAGGGACTGTACTTGATATCCCCCACCCTGTAAGTCAGACGGATGGTGTCCCTCTGGGACTCTGATTCCAGCTGCTCCGGAAAATCAGGCAGACGGCCTTCCTGTTCCAGGTAAGTCTCCATGTCCCTTATAACCGGCTCGATACTGTGGTAACGGTCCTGCTCAGGGGCAATCATTTTGGCCAGGATTCCTGTCAGGGCCGGATCAATACCCGGCATATCCTTGAGGGTGTAGGCATAGTCCGGGTCCTCCATATAGCGGTTGATCTCCTCCGCTCCAAAGAAATGGTGCTTGCCTGTATAAATAAAATAAAGGACCAGGCCCGCAGAATAGATATCCATCTCCGGCCGGCATACATAGGAATTCCAGTAGCCCGGGTCCGCATAGCCCGGCGTCCCCTTCTGCTCCCTGCGCAGATTGCAGGTCAGCACGGAATCATGGAGGTGAACCCAGTCAAAATCTATGATTTTTACGACAGACCCATCCCGGGCCGCCATAACATTCTCTGGTTTTAAATCCCTGTGAATAATGGGATCGTTCTCATAGCAGGACATATAATGGCGGATACCGTAGAGAAACTTCATGGCGATCCGGTCACAGATCCTCAGTTTCTCCTGCCAGGTCTCCCCGGTGGTCTCTCTCCGCCTCATCAGATCCGAGAGATCAGGGACATCAATATACTCCACCAGGGTAATAAAACGGCGGCCTTCCACATCCAGCATACCTCCGTATATCCTGACGATATAAGGGGAATAAAGCTGAACCTTACTCTCCTTTTCCACGAAAAGCCGGTCCATGTCCTCGCAGAAGAGAATCTTGAGAAAATACCTTCTTCCGGTCCGGATATCCTCAGCTACCATGGCCTGCTTGGTTCCCGAACGGTAATTCTCCCTGACCATCTTCAGGACCAGGCCCTCCCCAGGGAAGTCTCCTTCTCCCTTCCAGGTGAGAAAATCCCCTTCCTTAAAATACTGATACATAGTTTACTCCCCTTTGGTCCGTCCCCTGCCCCTTTGCAGTTTGGAGCGGAAACGCCTCAGCACAGAAGCCTGCTCCAGCTTCACATAGGCACAGTCATCCTCCAGACCCTGCAGTTCTTCCGGCTCCTTGTCTTTAGCCTCCCGGATCATATTCTCTTCATTGGTCTCGCGGTAAAGTCTTTCCGCAGACACATCCCGGACCGGCCGGTCATTCTTTTCCCGGACATAGAGGATGGCGGTCTGGTTATCCTCTTCTCCCCGCTCTCTGGCTTTATGAAAGAGCTGGAGCAGCCTGCGGGATTCTTTTCCCTCACTGGCCGCCTTACGGATCTCCTCCCTGTCCAGGTCAGAAAAAGCCCCGTCAGATCCCATCAGAACCCAGTCCACCTTCTTGTCAGGCAAAAAGGAAACGGAAGGGCTGCATCCATTCCTTCCCCCCAGGTAGGATAAAATCCTGTTTTTAGTCTGGTAATAAAGGATGGAGCCCTTTTCCGTCTTGCCGGAACGGATCAGGCTCTCAGCCACATTCTGCACCTCACTGACCAGGCTGATTCTCCTGCCCTCTCCTACATAGATGGGACTGTCCCCGCAATTACTGAAGATAAAGATATCCCAGAAAGATATGACCGTGGACAGGGTTGTCCCTCCACGGTAGCCCCGGTCAAGTCCTGCCTTATAAATCTCCGGCTCCAGCTCTTCATAGACCTGGCCGGAAAAATCCTTTAAAAGTTCAATCTGGGTATCCAGAGCCTTGCCGCAGAAATCCGGGTCTGTCACCCTCCGGTAGAGCTTCTCAAACCATAATCTGACGGCCAGCTCTGAGAAGAAAGCGCCGCCGGCCATGCCGCCCATACCGTCTGCCACAGCCATGGCCCTGACTGTGGAATCATAGTTGACCCGGATCTCCATCTGCCGGCAGTAGTCCTGGTTCTCGGATCGTCTGTTGATATCGCTCAACATATAACATGTCATAATTTCCGCACCTCCAGGTAAGGATCATCCTGCTCCCGGGGCTTCCTGCCCCGGTTGCAAATTAATTACCCATATGATACACTGATTCACATAAAAAATCTACTGACGAGGTTTTCATGTTTTTACAAAAACTGACGGCAGAAAGCCTGCTGCGCCGCAAGAAAGACCTGCGGATCTACCGGGCTCCCGGCCATAAGAACAACTGCATATGGAAATGCTGCTCCATGTCCCGGAAAGACATGGTGGAAGCCTTCCGGGACGAGTTTGAGACCATGTCTTTGGTGGAACATCCTTCTGTCCCGGCTTATTTTGGTCACTGGGACAACTGTGTCATCGGGGACTCGGACCAGCTCTGGTCTGTCCTCTGCATGGAAGAGTGTCCCGGATTCCCCTTAAAGGACCTGGTCCCCCATATGTCCAACCGGCTTATGCTCCGTATCTTAATGGAAACCGGCCGGCTTCTTTCCTTCCTGCTCGGGGAAGGCCTGGTCTACACGGACCTGAACCTGACCAACCTTCTTCTGGACTCTCAGGAAAAGGGCAGCCGGCTCTATCTGGTGGACTACACCTGCAGCTATTACTTCCTGCGGAACCCCAACCCCTCCTACTCTCTTTGTTTTTCCTACGATCTGTCTCCTGATCTTAAGGGCCAGCAGCTTCTGGTCCAGGAGCTGGCCTGTCTCTTTGAGGATATGATCAGGGCCAGGGGGGACGAAAAAAAGGACAGCCGGATGCCTTCTTCCGTGCTGCCCCTCTACGAGACAGGAAAGAATCCTTCTCCCTCCCTGTCTCTCCAGGACTATATCTGCCAGATTGGTCACTGCCTCAACAGCCAGGAATAGATTTCCTCTATGACAGGTGCCATACTTTTGCCAATCTTATCCGTTTTCAGCCGGCAGGCCACCACCACATATCTGGGGTCATCTGCCGGGGCGAAACTGACCATCCAAGCATTGTTGGTCCCGTCACCCCGCTGGGCAGTCCCGGTCTTGGCCGCAATCCGGTACTCTTTCTCACCAATCAGCGATAATTCATAGGCCTCCCCGGCCTTTGTCATTACATCTTTCAGCCGGTAGGCTGTCATCTCGCTCATGGTCCGGCCCAGAAGCCGGGTCTGGCCTGTGTAGGTATCCTTTCCCTTTCCATTTGTTTTTTTCAAGATCATATAAGGCTCAAGCATCTCTCCGTCATTAGCCACACTCTGGGTGATCATGGCCATATGAAGAGGAGTAAGCATGGTCTCTCCCTGGCCGAAAGCCGTGGAAGCCAGAACATTGTCCTCTCCGCTTCCCAGACTGAAGGAAGACCGAAGCGTCGTGAAATCAAGCGGGATATCCTGACCCAGCAGAAAGCGCTTTGCCGCAGCTTCCAGGCTCTCTCCCCCCAGCTTGACTGCCCGGTCCATAAAGTAGACATTGGAGGACTTGATAAAAGCATCCTCAAAGGAGATCCGGCCGTAGGCCTTGCCGTTATAATTCCGTATGGTCTGGCCATTGACCTTGTAGGATCCCTGGTCATCCACCTCCTCATCCTCTATACCCGCCTCCAGGATCTCTGTGGAGGTAACCAG
>CAMOZD010000082.1 GCA_946630645.1 uncultured Lachnospiraceae bacterium | reverse complement strand
ACAGCGCCTGTCTTTCGCATAACGTGGAGGAGGGTTTTTTCGATGGAAGAGAAGGATTTGTCAGTAAGGAAATGTTTCCGCTATTTGCCGCCTACAGAAGAAGGGCCCAGATTCTTAAGGAAGAGGAGAACATTTTCTGGCAGAGGCTGCGGGAAAAGATCAGCAGGGAGGGATTTATCAGCCGCAAAACTGCTGCAGACCTCCTGGACAGTTTTGATAGCGGGATGGCCTGCGACCGTCTTTTAAAGCATCTGCAGGCTGGCTGCTGGCTGATCCAGGAATATGTAAAGAAAGAGATCCACTTTATATTGCCTGAACAGAGGTGGGGAAAAGGCTATGTCTGTTCCGGTCCGGATACCAGAGAGGAAGCCTGGATTCTGATGAAAGACCTTGTCTTGAAGGACCATCCCGACCTGACCCAGAGACAGCTGCTGGTGGTGCTGGGCGTGGGACCGGACCGCAGATCTGTGGTCCGGCAAAAATATGCCTATCCGGATAACTTTTTTAAGAGACTGGAGGAGGCCGGTGATAACAGTCTGCCGGGAAAAAGAGGGGATGAAGGTCTGCCGGCTTCCATGGAGGGAAGAAAAGGGGATGACAGGACTGGCCTGGACAGCATCCTTGAACAAATGCCTGACAGGCGGCAGAGGGAAGAACTGGCAGATCATCTGCTGGGATATACCCGGGAAAGGGAGAGGGAGCTTATTCTTCTCCGCTACAGGGACCAGATGACTGTTGCAAAAATCTGTGAAAAAACAGGCTTGTCCGATGAGTATGTCAGAAAGAGGATCCGCAACGGAATCCGCAGGATCCAGAGAATGGATTTGTACAGATGATAAGGTTGAAAAATACTATTCTTTACCTAATATAGTCTCAGACTAAAAATACTTTATATGATATAATAAAACACAAGTATCAGAAGGTTTATAAGGGAGGGTATATAAAGATGAAAGTTTTATTTATCAATGGAAGTCCTCATCCGAAAGGCTGTACCTGGCGCGCCCTGGTAGAGGTGTCAAGAGCTCTCAATGAAGCAGGTGTCCAGGTTGAGTGGATTCCCATGGGAGGCCAGCCGGTCCGCGGCTGCATGGGATGCGGGGCCTGTAAGAAAAGTGGTTTAAAGCGTTGTATTTACGGTGACGACGCTGTGAATGTGGCCATCACCCGCATGGAACAGTGCGATGGGCTGATTGTCGGATCTCCTGTACATTACGGTGGTGCCTCCGGGGCCTGCACTTCTTTCCTGGACCGGATGTTCTACGCCAGTGGAGGCTTTGCCGGTAAGCCCGGGGCTGCTGTGGTAAGCTGCAGAAGGGGCGGTTCGACGGCGGCTTTAGAGCAGCTGCAGAAGTATTTTATGATGAACAATATGCCTTTGGTCCCTTCCTATTACTGGAATATGGTTCACGGCAATACCATAGAGGAAGTGGAGCAGGATGCTGAAGGTATGTTTGTCATGCGTCAGCTTGGACAGAATATGGCCTGGCTTCTCAAATCCATTGAGGCGGGTAAGGAGAAAGGCATAGTCTTTCCGGCCAAAGAGGCAGACCAGATTGTCCGGATGAATTTTATCCATGATTGTAAAGAGGCAGGTTCCTGATTATCCCTGAGCATAATATGACTGTCCTGAAGAATCATTTGTTTTCCATGGGAAATAGGTTTTAACAGCAAAAAGATATCATGTAAAATTATTGTAAAAGTGGAATTCTTGTGAAATAGGGGGTTATGTTTTCCGCCTTTTTTATGCTATAATATAGCATGCTACTTTCCTGTGGAAAGGGTCATATTGTGATTGGTAGTTTGATGACCATGCAAATTTACAAAGGAGGAGAACTATGAGGAGAAATTTAAAAGTATGTATGTTTCTCATTCTCATGCTGGCTGCAGTATTTGCCATTAAGAAACCGGCTAAAGCTGACGTGCCCCAGTACAAGGATGTGAACTATGCAGTCGTAAAAGTGAATTCTGTTACTAATGGTATAGTTAATTTTGAAGTAACTTATGATGGACAGGCCCTGGTCAGAGACCAGAACTACAGGCTGAGCCTTTGTGAAGTATTTCCAAATGGTAATTATTACACAGTGAACATTAGGATTACCGGTATCGGAAGCGGCGGATTTGTGGGAAGCAAATTTGAGACGGTATGCTTTGAATCCGGTAAGACACCTGTTACAGTGCATAATAATTATGGAACCCTGGTTGTTGGTAAGACGACTAACCTGGCAGCTTCCGGTGGAACAGGCAATTATAAATACAGTTCCGAGATGCCGTCAATTGCAACTGTTGACCCCAATACAGGAGCTGTAACAGGTATTGCCCCCGGTTTGGCTCTGATTAAAGTAACCGATACAGTATCTAATGCGTCAACTACAGCATTTATTCCTGTTAATAATTCCAATATCACTGCTAATAACTTCCAGTACTTCTATAGTAAGAGGCATAATTACACTGGATACAAGATTAAGCCTAATGTTACTGTTTATGGCGTTACCAACGCAGGTCTTTTTACTCTCAAGAGAAATGTGGATTATGTTGTAACCTATTCCAAAAATAAAAAGGTTGGAATTGCGACCATGAAGATCACTGGTATCAACAGATACTCAGGTTCTGTAAAGATGAATTTCAAGATTAAAAAGACCAGGGTTCCGCTTTCAGGTTATATCAGGGGAGATGAGCTTTATGCCGGCCAGTCCACGAAAATTGTGATTGACCCTGCGACCAAAGCTGGCAGAAAGTTAGTTTTCAAGAGCAGCAACACCAAGGTAGCCAAAGTTAAGTCCAACGGCAAGGTTAAGGGCGTAGGACCTGGTACCGCTACCATTACTGTTAAGGCAAAAGCAAACAAGTATGCCAAGGCGTCTAAAATCAAGTTCAAGGTATATGTTCATTCCAATGGAACTAAGATTACCAGCCTTAAGGCCGATAAGCAGAGTGATGGCTCCTACAGCATCAATATTAAGTGGAAGAGATATAGTGATGTCGACGGTTATCAGATCTACTGGAAGAGAGCAGGGAACTCAGGTTTCAAGGATATCCAGGATGAAAGAATAGGTTCGGCAACCATGACACGGTGTCGTGCCAATACGACTTACTACATCGCTATCAGGACATTCTGGTATGACGATGTCAACGGTGATGGAAAAGAAGAGAAGGTTTATTCACCGTGGAGTTCACAAAAGTCAGTGAAGACAGCCGCTGCTAAGCCTTCCACACCTACTCTTAATTCTGTAACTAATCCATCCGGAACAAGAAATATCCATGTAACATGGGATCCAATTAAATCTTGTGATGGATATCAGGTTGAGTACAAGAATCTGGGTACAGGATATGTGGGCTACCATGTAGTGAATAGTGGCAGCGCAGGAAGCACTACCATCACAGCTCTCACAGCCGGATCCTCCTATAGTATCCGCATCCGGAGCTATGTATCTGAAAATGGCACTATTTACTCTGACTGGAGTGGATCCAAGACAGTTACCGTAGTTGGAGAGAATTAATCGGTTCAGGTGTCATCCCTGTAGATCCAGGTCCGGGTCCGGATCTTGGAGATAAAGAATACGTTAAGAAGTAAATAGTAGTATTTTCCGGCGGAGGATAGTTTAATATCCTCCGCCTTTTTTGGTTAGTCAAAGAGATCATCAAAGGGATAATCGGATAATCAAAGTTAAGTGGGGTTGGCTAAAGTTTTTTAACCTGTACAGGCAGAGAATCCGGAAGGATTCCATATTATTGTTTGTAAAAAAATTCCATGTAGTTTATAATGTATAATGTTACATTTTCCAAATTATCAAAAGGGTCTGGTCCGGTATTGGCCGGACCTGGGACTGATCAGCTGGAAAGGTGGGTTTTATGGATTTACAATATCTGTTGTGGCTGCAGGATATCCGCTTTGCCCTGGATACTAGTGTAGAGAAGTTCTTCATCGCCATATGTAAGGGGAGGGTGCTTGGGCTTTTTGCTTTTATAGCCGTGGTCATGTACTGGACTTTCGATAAAAAGACTGGTATGAAGATTCTAATGACCTTTTGTATAGGTAACTATCTGAATGGCCTTTTAAAGATTATTTTCTGTCGTTACCGGCCCTGGGTCAGGGATGAAAGAATTAAACCACCAGAGAGAGCTAAACTGGATGCCACAGGATATTCATTTCCCAGTGGCCATTCTACCATGGCTGTCTGTCTCTTTGGCTACAGCGGCTGGCTGGTCAGGAAGAAGTACCGTTTAATAACCCTTTTTTGCTGGCTTTATTGCGGACTGTTGCTTTTTTCCAGAAATTATCTGGGTGTCCATACTCCTCAGGATGTTGTGGCCGGCGCTCTTCTGGGTCTGGCCGCCATATGGCTGAGTGACCGGATATTCAGGTGGGCGGAAAGCTATGAAGGGGCCGACCGGATCTGCCTGCTGGCCGGTCTGGTACTGATACTGGTTACCCTGGTCTTCATCCAGGTGAAGACCTATCCCATGGAATATGTGGACGGTCAGCTTCTGGTGGATCCAGCGGCCATGCGGGGGGACAGCTTTATGTCAGCAGGTGCCCTGGCAGGAATCCTGTTGGGTTGGTATCTGGAGAGAAGATATTTGAATTTTGATCATGCCCTTTCCGTAAAAGAAGGTTTTGTCAGACTGCTGATTGGGTTGGCTGTTCTTGGGGCTGCCCTTGGCCTGAGTCTGCTTTTAAAAAGTCTGGTCCCTGTAAAATGCATCACGGATACCCTTCTGGGAACAATCGTCTTTTTTGCCGGGACTTATGTGGCACCGCGGTTTTTTCTTGTCTATTCCGGACATGAAAGGAAGAAAGAAGAAGCTGCTGCTTAGAGCTTATAATAATTTGATTTTTTAGGAGGATATCATGGAAACAAAACAGAGCTTTCTGAAAAGAAAAAATGTGGAGATCTCTTTTAAGAGATATGGAATTGACGCCATGGGGGCCATGGCTCTGGGACTTTTTGCCTCACTGCTGATTGGAACGATCATCAAGACCCTGGCAGAGAATATCTGTACTCCGGGCTTAATGCTGACCCTCAGTGGCCTGCAGCCGGAAGAACTTGCAAAACAAGTGGCATCTTTGTCAGGCTATGAGCATATGTGCTGGATGCTTTACCAGATCGGCGGTTTTGCCACGGCAGTAACCGGAGCCGCCATGGCAGTGGCCATCGGCAATGCGCTCCAGGCGCCTCCCCTGGTACTGTTCTCCCTCTGTGCCGTAGGCCAGGCGACCAATGAACTGGGCGGGTCTGGAGGTCCCCTGGCAGTGCTTTTTGTTGCCATCATCGCATGTGAGGTAGGAAAGCTGGTTTCCAAAGAGACCAAGGTAGATATCATCGTGACCCCGGCGGTCACCATTATTGTGGGTATGATTTTTGCCTTCCTGCTCTGTCCTGTTTTCAAATATGTCTGCAGTCAGCTGGGTGTCTTTATCGGTTGGGCTACAAATCTGCAGCCCTTCCTGATGGGAGTTGTTATATCCACAGTGGTGGGCATCTGCCTGACCCTGCCTATCAGTTCAGCGGCAATCTGTGCAGCCATGGGTATCTCCGGTGGTGCGGTCCTTGCCGGACTGGCCGATGGAACAGCTACCATGGAAGTTTGGAATGGCCTGGCTCTGGCAGGTGGAGCAGCCACCATCGGCTGCTGTACCCATATGCTGGGATTTGCCACCATCAGCTATAAAGATAACGGCCTGGGAGGTTTTGTTGCCCAGGGCCTGGGAACTTCCATGCTCCAGGTGCCAAACCTGATGAAAAAGCCGGTGCTTTGGCTTCCCCCTGTCATTGTATCCGCCATCCTTGGCCCTATCGGTACCTGTTTGTTCCATCTGAGGAATAATGGGGCGGCAGTTACTTCGGGTATGGGTACCTCCGGTCTGGTGGGACCGATTGGTATCATTACCGGTTGGACTAAGATGCCGGAGGGAATCAATGTTACCGCTATGGATTGGCTCGGACTGATTCTGCCGTGTTTTGTACTGCCCATTCTGCTTACAGGGCTGATCGGCTGGGTT
>CAMOZD010000081.1 GCA_946630645.1 uncultured Lachnospiraceae bacterium | reverse complement strand
AAATCAAGCTGACCTCCGCTGCCACCCACAAAAACCCTGTCGGGAACCGGAAGGCTGTCCAGGACATCCACAGCCTCGCCGGCATGGATGGTCACGTTTTCCGTATCAAATTTTTCCTTGTTCTTCTCAATCAGTCCCAGGGCCGTCTGGTCTCTCTCCACCGCGTGGACACTGCCAAAAGCAGCCTGTCTTGCACACTCTATGGTGACAGACCCGGTTCCTGCTCCCACGTCCCAGACCACATCGTCAAGTCCCAGCTTCAGTTTATGAAGAATAAGAACCCGGATCTCCTCCTTGGTCATGGGTGTCTTGGCCCGCTCGAAATCCTCATCGGACAAAAAGCAGGGTCTTGTAACCTTGCGGGGGGCCGGATTTTTAATCATGGCCACACTGAGGCCGGGGAAGTCTTTCTCTGCCATCTCCTCCGGCGGGCCGAAATCTACCTGCTCATTGTCATAGGACAGGTTGGCTCCGGCAAAAACAGTAACGTCCTTAAGGCCGAAATCCAGCATGATCCTGCTGAGCCAGGCCGGTCCCTGTTCCTTGCTGCAAAGGAAAAAGGTCTTTTCATTTTCCGTCACAGTAAGGGCCACGGACCCAGGAGTCTTGAAGCGGCCATGGACACTGACAATCTTTGCATCCTCCATGGTCTCACCGACAGCGGCCCCCAGCATCTGCAGGGACCCTATGCCCGGGATGATCTCTATGTTCCAGTTTCTGCTGATCTCGTCAGCCTGGATGGTGTGGAAAAGACTGTACATCAGTGGGTCGCCGCTGACGAACAGGACCACGTCGCACCCGGCAGTCAGAAGGTCATCCACCTGCTCCAGTGTGGGTCTGATCTTTCTCATGGGAGCAAAGGTCGTCCCCGTCTTATGGCAGCTGTCCTCCAGCATGGGCAGTACCCGTCTGGCCGCAATAACCGTATGGGCTTCCTCCATCCTCTTAATTGTCTCCGGCAGCAGATAGCCCGGACTTCCCGGTCCGATGCCGGCAATTGTCAGTCTGCTCATTGATACCTCCGTCTAACCCTTGCTTGTCGCTTCAGGTTAATGTTTCTTGTCTTTATCGTTTTATAAAACTCTATTTCATTAGCTTTTTCCAATTGTTTTCCACTGATTATTCCAACTGTATTTCGATAGGTTTTTCCAGCTGTTTTCCATTGGATTTCCAACTGTTTCCCCAATGGATTTCCAACTGTATATCCATTTGGTATTTTCCAGCTGCATTTCCATTTGGTATTTTCAGCTGTTTCCTTCCTGGTCATGCCGGGGCAGTCTCACCCGGTCTAAGACCTGGCGGGCATTCCGGCTCTCAGCCAGAATCCTGTTGCCGGAGTCTAAGAAAATGACTCCCCCCTCCGCCATCTGGTGAGCTGTCTTACAACAGTATTCCGAGGCCTTCTGGGCCATGTCCTGCCATATGGCATCATAGCCTTCAGCATGGACGATCTCCATGGCCTTCCTGGTGGTCAGGCTGCTGTAGACCTTGCGGATGATCTCCACCGGTGCCCCGTGAAGGGCCAGGTGGGTACAGATGGTCTCTATCCTCCCGTCAGCCACATGACTGTGGGTATTCATGGTACCCGATGCAACCTTGACCAGCTTGCCTACAAAACCGCCGATGAGAATCTGGTCAAAGCCTCTCTCCACGGCCTCCTCAATCATAAAGCCGATATAATTGCTCACCTGCAGAATACAGCGGAAGTCTCCAAAGGTCTCCTTCAGAGCATTCTCCCCGGTACCTCCCAGAACAAAAAGGATCTCCTTATGACCCTGCCTGGCATACATGTCAAGTTCGGCCAGCAGGGAATCTTTCATGGCCTCTTCGCTCATGGGGCGGACGATGCCTGTGGTTCCCAGAATGGAAATGCCATCCACGATACCCAGCCGGGGATTAAAGGTCTTTCTGGCCAGCTCCTCCCCTCCTGGAACGGAAACCGTCACCAGGGCTGCCCGGTCACCTATGACCTGGCGGAGGGCCTTCTGGCACATCTGCCTGGGCACCGGATTGATGGCCGGCTGGCCGGGAGGAATCTTCAGCCCTTCCTGGGTCACCGTGCCCACGCCCGGTCCCCCGGCAAAGGAGATCTCACCGTCATAATCATAAATCTCCACTTTGGTCACAATCTGGCTTCCGTGGGTTACATCCGGGTCATCGCCCCCGTCCTTTACTACGGCACAGGTCCCGTATTCCCCGGGAATCACATCCAGATATAAAGTTTTACCGATGGGCGTATCCACCCGGATTACAGAGGGGCAGTGGCCCGTAGTCTGCCAGACTGCCGAAGCGGCGGCCCCTCCCGTCATACAGGAGCCGGTGGAAAAGCCTTCTCTCAATTTTTTTGCCATAGTATCTTCTGTCCTAACTTTGTGGTCCCTCGGGCCTGCCCGTCCTCTCAGATGGAATAGAGCATGGCATTACAGATGGTGGCCGCAATATTGCTGCCGCCCTTACGTCCCTTGGGAACAATATATGGAATACCTGCCTCCATGATCAGCTCCTTGGACTCTACCACGTTGACAAAGCCAACGGGGGCCCCGATGATCAGTTCCGGCTTAACCCTGCCTTCCTGGATCAACTCATAAATCCTGATGAGGGCTGTCGGCGCATTGCCGATGGCATAGATGACAGGCACTCCCAGGGCAGCTCCCCGCTCCACACAGATGGCAGCTCTGGTGCAGCCCCTCTCCTTTGCCTCCCGGGCCACGTCCTCATCCTGCATAAAGCAATGGGCCTGGCCGCCGAGAGACTCCAGCTTCTTCTTGTTGATTCCTGACCAGGCCATCCTGGTATCCGTCACGATATGGGCTCCCCTCTTCAGGGCCTCCACACCAATATTTGCCGCATTTTCTGAAAAGCAGAGATTATCGGCATAATCGAAATCTGCCGATGTATGGATGCAGCGTTTTACGATGGAGAATTCCGGCTCGGGCCATGTTCTTCCACCCAGCTCACTGGTGATAATCTCCATGCTTCGGTTTTCAATATCCATCGGTTTAACAATTTCAATTCTGTCTAACATGTATTTTTTTATCTCCTTGCTATCCGGAAATTCCTTCCTTTGAGAGTAATTTCCGGCACTGTTCTAATTGATGCACGGATGACAGAACCTGCCATCCGTCCCGGCGCCGGAAGGCGCCTTAATCCAGTTCCTCATAGGTGCCAAACTTGGTATCTTCAAAGCTGGGCAGCTCCCAGTAGGCCTTGAAGGCATAATCAGCTATAGTAAAGCCGATCACAGCACCGGTGCCCTCACCCAGGCACATACCTGCCATGATGTAGGGCTGTTTTCCCATGCCCTCAAGAACCATCATGCTGGCCGGCTCATTGGAGCAATGGGAGGGGAAAATATAGGGAGTGCACTCCGGGGCGATTCTCATGGCAACCAGGCCTGCCACGGAGGATATGAATCCGTCCACAAACAGGGGAACCTGGTAGACTGCCGCCCCGATGCAGCAGCCGGCCATGCCGGCGATATCCAGACCGCCAACCTTGGAAAGAACATCGATGGGATCTTCCGGATCCACCTTGTTGATCCTGATACTTTCCTTAATGACATCGATCTTATGCTGCAGCCCCTGGCTGGTCAGACCGGCTCCTTTGCCGGTCATTTTCTCCACCGGCTGGTCCAGAAGAACCGAACAGATGGCACTGCTGGTGGTCGTGTTGCCAATGCCCATCTCACCGGTGGCAAAAAGGCTGTAACCCTTTTCCTTCAGCTCCCTGACCATGTCAATACCGATCTCTATGGCCTTTATGGCCTCCTCCCGGCTCATGGCCGGGCCCTTGAGCATATTAGCCGTTCCGTATCTTACCTTACGGCGGATTACTCCGGGATTATCCGAATCGGTGGCGATTCCTATATCTACAGGATAGACGTCGGCCCCGCTCATACCTGACATGATGCAGATGGTGGCATTATGTTTGGTCATATTTTCAGTAACAATTTTTGTGACTTCCTGGCCGGTCTGAGTGACTCCTTCAGC
This sequence comes from uncultured Lachnospiraceae bacterium, assembly GCA_946630645.1. GTDB lineage: Bacteria > Bacillota > Clostridia > Lachnospirales > Lachnospiraceae > Anaerobutyricum. The sequence continues at coordinate 2,082 of CAMOZD010000081.1, read as the reverse complement.
CACAACACCATTGTCCGCTGCCATTACAATCACTGCCTTTTTGCCGATCCTTGGCTGCTTATCACCATAGATGCCGGCAAACTGGGTTACCATGGTCTCCAGTCTTCCCAGACTGTGGAGAGGTTTACCCAGGGTGTTCCAGCGATGTCTCGTGTATTCCATGGCCTCCTCGTCGAGGGGGCGAATCTTTTTCAATGCTTCATTGAGAGTCAACATATACTCATACCCACTTCCTTAATCACTAAAATTGTTACCTGATGTTTTCTTTTATATCTATCCTCCGGTCCCCGGCCGGCTCAGCAGCCCGGACCATCAGAGGCAGTACCGGCCTCAGAACAGCAAGCCTGCCTGCCGGATCAGAGTCAGCGGCTCCATGCCGGCATATTTTACCAGAATCATGACCAGGAGCAGAAACTCCACCTCGGCCAGCTCACTGCCGGCTCCCATCACGTCGCCGGTAATTCCACCGATCTTACCGGTAATATAAACCCGGAAAAGATAGGCCAGCAGATAGAGAACGGCAAAAATCAGCAAACCCCACCAGGAAAAGGCCGCCGCCATGGCAATAAGGCCAAAAATGACTGTTCCGGCTACGGTTGGAAAATCCACCGTTCCCACATAGATGCCGATTCCTGTTTTTCTTGGATAGATGGCCTTATAGACGATGGCCCCCTGGACCATCTTGCCCACCACCGGCATAAGCAGGATCATGAGCCAGCGGACATCCGAATAGTAGATTCCGGCAAATTTCAGGGCCAGGTCAAAGCACATGGCGATACCGCCGTTGGTGCCGATTCTGCTGTCCTTCATGATCTCCAGCATTCTCTCCCTGGTCCTGGCGGAATAGATTCCGTCTGCCGTATCGGAAAGGCCGTCCAGATGAAAGGCCCCCGTCAGGCAGAGATAGGCCAGCATGGAAAAGAGGATGCCGAAGGTCTCCGGCAGCACCAGGGACACCAGGAGAAAAACTCCCATACAAAGGATGCCCAGAATCAGGCCCACTACCGGGTAATAAAGGAAACCCTTGTGCATGTCTTCGTCTTTCACTTCCCCCAGATCCACATTGATAGGTATCCTGGTCATAAAACCAATTGTAAGCAGTAATCGCTTGATCTGAGTTTTCATTATTTCACTTCCTGTTACTGTCTGTTATTGTCTTCCCGGGCATCCTGGATCATGGTCTCCACCATACCCCGGGCCGTGTAGACCTGGGCAGTGCCAGCCACTTTAAGGCCCAGCTTCTCGGCAGTTTTTGTCGTCACCGGCCCTATACTGATATATTTGCCCGTCATGGCAGAGGGATCCTCCACCATGGAGCAGTAAGCCTTAACCGCTGAAGAGCTGGCAAAGGTCACATAATCGATAGCCGGCAGCATCCGGTTGAGTTCCTCGGCCTTCCTCATATCATATACAGTATGGTAGAGGGAGACACAGGTACAGTCCACACCGGCTGCCTCGATGGCCTCGGGCAGGACCTTGTTGGCTTCCTCAGCCCTGAGCAGCAGGACTCTGTCATTCTCATCCAATACCGGAACCAGGCTCTTGGCCATGTCCTGGGAGGAGAAAGCCGTCGGTACGAAATCACAGTAGATTCCGTGGTCCTCCAGGGCCCTTCTGGTCCCGTCCCCGATGGCTGCGAAATGGATATGGCTGAAACGGCGGATATCCATGTGAAGTTCTTTTAGCTCATCAAAGAAGCAGCTGACTCCGTTGGCGCTGGTAAATACGATCCAGCTGTAACTGTCGATCTGGTCCATGGCCTCATGGAACTGGGGCGTATGGAGCGCCTCGGTCCGGACAAGGCTGTAGGAGATGGCTTCCGCTCCCTCTTCCTTGAGGATAGGAGATAATCTCTCTACCATGGAGAGGCTTCCTGTCACGAGAATCCTCTTACCCGACAGGGGAAGACCACCGTACCAGTCTAATTCCTTTCTGAGTCCTACTACCTGGCCGACCACGGTGATGGCGGGAGTTCTGATGCCCTCCCTCTTCACGACCTCCACGATGTCCTCTAAAGTACCGGTAGCCACCTTCTGTTTGGCGGTAGTTCCCTCCTGCAGGACACCGACGGGAGTCTTGGGG
>CAMOZD010000080.1 GCA_946630645.1 uncultured Lachnospiraceae bacterium | reverse complement strand
AGAGTCAGGCAGCGTCCACAGAGGCGGCAGCCCAGCCTCAGACGGCATCTACGGAGGCAGCTCCAGGGGCGTCGAACGAGGACCAGATCATCAGTCAGGGCCAGGAACAGATTGAAGCATTTAACAGCTTTTTCCAGGACGAGGACAAGACACTGGGTCTGACAGCGGCCATCCAGGATGATATCAGCCAGCTGAAGGAAGCCGGTGAAGAGGTCACAGAGGACCAGAAAAAGGAGATTATCGTAAGAGAGTTTGTCAATTATGGTATTATCCCGGCAGAGGAAGCTGAGGGAGACCTGTCTGCCTATGACGGCCAGGTGAATAATACCCTCCTGATTATTGATAATATCGATTTGTTCGGTCTTGATTTGGAAGGCTACAGGGAGCGGATGGCAAAGACCCAGGAATCCACAGAAGTCCCTGGGGAATCCACAGAGGCAGCGGGTGAAGAAACCGGAGCTACAGAGACAGCCAGTCCTGAAGAGACAGTAGAGAATTCTGCAGAGGGCGGGACTGGCCAGGAATAATCCCGGTGACCCGTCAGATTAATATTTATTAATTACCATGGCAGCTTAAGCCTGTAGTTGTGCTGATCTACTTTAAGGTATAGGATCATCATAATTACAGGCTTTTCCTTTAGGACAGAGGAAATGTACGGGGAAAGTAAAATTAGAAATCACAGGTCTTTACACAGCCTTTACCAAATAACAGGTTTCTGTTTACATGACCGTGCTATAGTCAAAGCCAGAGGACTATATTCCAGCTTCAAAATCAGCGGCAAAGAGGTTGTTTGACATTTCCAGAGCCGGGGTGAAGCCGCCGTGAAGGCCGGGCCCGTCTTATAAATAAGTGGAAATAATCTGGAGGGGGATACTTAGATGGCAAATATATATATTGTAGAAGATGACAGCAGTATTCTGGAGATTGAGACTATTGCCTTAAAGAGCAGCGGCCATGAGGTCCGGGGTTTTGACAATGGCGGTGATTTCATGAAAGCAGTGGCAGACCAAGCTCCGGATCTGGTGATTCTTGATATCATGCTGCCAGATATGGATGGCTTTGATATTCTGAGAAATCTGAGAAATAATAAGGCGACAAAAAGACTTCCGGTGATTATGGTCACAGCCAAGACTGCGGAGATAGATCTGGTCCGGGGACTGGACTCCGGGGCAGATGACTATATGAAAAAACCATTTTCCGTCATAGAACTGATTACCCGGGTAAAAGCTCTCTTACGAAGGGCAGAACCGGTGGATGAAAGTATCTTTACCGTGGCTGATATCGTGCTTGATGATGTACGCCACCGGGTGACTGTGGCCGGGGAACCGGTTCCCATGACCTTCAAGGAATTCGAACTATTGAAATATCTCATGCGCAACCCTAATATTGTCCTCTCCAGGGAAAAAATAATGAGCCATGTATGGGAGATGGATTTTGAAGGGGAATCCAGGACTGTGGATATGCACATCAAGTTTATCCGGAAAAAACTGGGTGACGCGGGCAAGCATATCCGGACTGTCCGCAATGTGGGCTATGTAATTGATGAGGAGCCAGAGGCCTGATTTATGAAAAGTGTTATTAATATCCGTTTAATAGCCATAGCAGTTACTGCGGTCCTGATTACCATGATCGTCATGACTTATGAATTCTATGACGTCTATCAGCAGCAGGTCCAAAACGATCTCAAAAGTGATGCCGAGATTTTGGAAAGAACGATTGTGAAGGGCTATGAGAAGGCCGAGCTGTCCAGAATCCATGCCAGGACCCTCCGGGTTACCTGGGTTGGGGAAGATGGCCAGGTTCTCTTTGACAATGATGTGGATGCAGGGAAGATGGCCAACCACCTGGAGCGGCCGGAGATTGCAGACGCCCTCCGCTTCGGGGAGGGGGAGTCTGCCCGACGGTCGGAAACGCTCAAGAGGAACACTTATTATTATGCGGTCAGAATGGATGACGGCACGGTACTCAGGCTGGCCAGGGAGGCCGACAGCATCTACAGTTTTTTAAGCAATGCATTTCCTGTTTTGATAGTCATCCTGGTACTCATGATTATTTTCTGCGTGGTCATCGCTAATTTTATGACCAGGAGTATTATCCGCCCCATCGAAAAGCTGGCGGCTAATCTGGATACGGCAGCGCCGGATTACACCTACAAGGAGCTGGTTCCTATTATCGATACAATCCGGGAGCAGCATGAGGATATCCTCAGAGCCTCCATCATGCGCAGAGACTTTACGGCCAACATTTCCCATGAGCTGAAGACTCCCCTCACAGCCATCTCCGGCTATGCGGACCTGATGGAAAACGGCCTGGTGGAGGAGTCCCAGATGCGGGAGTTTGCGGAAAAGATCAACAAGAACTCCAACCAGCTGTTATCCCTGATTGAGGATGTGCTGCGCCTGTCCCAGCTGGATGCGACAGACCAGCTTCCGGTCATGGAGTATTTCGACCTGCTGGCAGAGGCAGACCAGTGCGTAGATGGAATCCGGGATTATGCCCAGCAGAATAATGTGTCCATCAGCTGTTCCGGCCAGTATACCATGATCCATGGAAACCGGAACATGATTGGGGAGTTGATCAATAATCTTTGTGTCAATGCCATACGTTACAATAAAAAGAATGGCCAGGTGACCGTCCGGGTCGAGACCATTTCCAACCATCCGGTCCTGACGGTGGAGGATACGGGGATCGGAATAGCCGTCGAGGACCAGTCCAGGATCTTTGAGCGTTTTTACCGGGTGGACAAAAGCCGGTCCAAAAAGGGTGGGGGTACGGGCCTGGGTCTGGCTATAGTAAAGCATATCACAGACCTCCATGATGCCTCACTGGTCCTGACCAGCCAGCTGGGGGAAGGAACCACGATCCAGGTATTCTTCTGATGAGTACTCGTATTCCTGATTCTTTTTTTTGATTTTATCTTGATTTTAATTTAAGGAAACTCTCAGGCAGACAAGGCAGCTAAGCCGGTCTGTCCGGGAGTTTTTTAATGTTTGGGAAAGGGCCCGGTTTTTTATGTATTAAAAAGACTTAGGGGGATGCAAAGTTACGCCATTGGCACCAGGTCACTAGTGTACTGGTGTTACCTCCTTCGGTGTGAGAGTCCTAAGAAGACTATTCCCCGGCTGGGGAGTGGGCATACATGATGGATTGCTGGTTCATTAAATAGATAGAAAATCAAAAATAGAAAATACTGGAAAATATTTAAAATAATGGTAGACAGAAATGGAAAAATATGGTAAATAATAGAAAAGAAAAATTGGAATAAAAAGGAAAAGAAAAAGAAGAAGGAGAAGGCTATGGACTATGCTGGTTTAAAAAGAATAATCATTGGGGAGGAGGGCGAATACGGAAGAAGACTGGCCCGCTATCTGGAGGGCAAGCTGCCTGACCGGATCAGGCTGGTCCACTGCAGCAGGGAAGATTACCTGCCCCAGCCCGGTGACCAGGGAGATATCTATATTCTGGGAGATGCTTTTTATGAGCGGCTGCAGCAGGATAAGAACTGGAGCGAGAGAGGGGCAGGGATGATCCACCTTACCTACGAGGAAGATGAGGGGGACAGGACCTTTTGCCGCTATCATGCCCCGGGAGAGCTTCTTGACCAGATCAGGAAGCGGACCTTTCCGGCCATTCGGGAGGAGGATGGCTATAAGTCATTGAACAGCCCTATTCTGGGGCTTTACTCCCCTGTCTATGAAGAGGCCATGATGAAGATTGCCGCCGGTTATCTGACAGAGGAAGACCTCTTTCTGGGTCTGGAAGACCTGGGTGAGGGCAAGAGGCAGGAGCCGGATATGGGAGACATGTGCTACTATATCCACCTAAGAGAAGAGAAGATCCTGTCTGTCATGGAAGGTCTGCTGCAAAAGGGAGAGAGCTTCCGCTATCTGAATTCCCCAGCCATGTATTTTTATCTCAGAGAGCTGACTCCGGAAGATTATCAATGGTTTTTCAGTAAGCTCAGGAGCTCCGGCACTTATGGCAAGGTTATGTTTGCCATGGGCAACGGCTTTGCTTCAGATCCGGCAGTCTTCTCCATGTTTGACAGGATGATTCTCGTTGACTCAAGAGAGATCGAGAGACAGCACCGGTTCTGTGAGAGGATGAGGGATTTTCTCAAGGGGGAATACTGCGCCTTCCGGGGGGAGGTGGATGTGGTATGTAAAGAAAAACTATTGGCGTGAGCAGACAGGACCTGTCCCCAGGGAAAAGAAGACCCGTTGACAGGGAAAAGGAAGATCTGTTGGTGGGAGAAAGGAAATCTGCTGGCGGGAGAAAGAGAAAGCTGTTGGCGGGAGAAAGAGAAATCTGTTGGCAGGAGAAAAGAAGGTCCCACTGACAGGAAGGACAAAGATTTTGCAGGCAAAGAGGATGGATCTGGGAACCAGGCCTATTTATTTTTTGAAAACTGAATGTAAATATATTACATAAATAGGAATAATAGTGAAATGATAGGTAGGATAAACACTGGATACCGGGTCCGGGGTGGCCGGAAGGGAGGAGGATCTTGGATCAGACTGAAAAAATGAGATTGCGGCAGAAGATTCTTCATCGTATTGACAGCAGTGACGAGGTAACCGATGAAAGGGTTTACCGGGAGATAGACCAGGTGGTCCTCCAGAGTCAGGATGAAACCTTCCGGAGCCTGGAAGACCTGGCTTCCTTGAGGAGAGAGCTCTTTGATGCCATCCGGGGTTTTGATCTTCTGGAGAAATATCTGAGGGATGATACGGTAACGGAAATTATGGTCATAGGGGCAGATAAGATTTTCGTGGAGAAAAACGGCCTCCTGGTCAGGACAGAAGACAGCTTTTATGACGAAGAGGAGCTGCAGCGGCTGATTGAACAGATCGTCGCCCCCACCAACCGCATGGTCAATGCTTCCTCTCCTATCGTAGACAGCAGGCTGGCTGACGGGTCCAGGGTCCATATTATCATGCCCCCGGTATCTCTGGAGGGACCCTCCATCACTATTCGTAAGTTCCAGCGGGGAGGCATGACCATGGACAAGCTGCTGGAGTATGGCGAGTTCCCGGACGGTCTGGTACCAGTCCTGGCGACTCTGGTGAGAGGCAGGTACAACCTGCTTATAAGCGGGGCGACCAATTCGGGCAAGTCTTCCCTCATGAATGCCCTGGCCGGTTATATTGGGGAAGATGAGCGAATCATCACCATCGAGGACTCCGCCGAGCTCCAGTTCTATAATGTGGATAATCTGGTCAGGCTGGAGACCAAGAATGCCAATGTGGAGGGAAGGAATGAGATCACCATGGCAGAGCTCCTGAAGGCCAGTCTCAGAATGAGGCCTGACAGGATTATCGTGGGAGAGGTCAGGGGATCCGAAGCCATGACCATGCTGCAGGCCCTGGCCACTGGTCACTGCGGATCTATGAGCTCCATCCATGCCAATTCCTGCAGAGATGCCTTAAGGCGTCTGGAGGTTATGTGCCTGATGGGGATGGAGATTCCGCTGACAGCAGTGCGGGGCCTGATCGGGTCGGCGGTTGATGTGCTGATTCATTTGAAGAGGGACAGCAGCGGGCGGAGAATGTTGACCGAAATCTGTGAGCTGGAACTCTTTGACGGGACCGATTACCGGGTTAATCCCCTGTTTCAGATGACCGATGGTTCTGCCGGGCCGGTTGCGGCAAGGAAGGAACCTGTTTTAAAAAGGGTGGGCAGGTTAGAAAACTGTACCAATATGGAGGCCTATGGACAAATGGAAATGTATCTTCGTGCGATGGAAGACTTCGATCAAGAGTGTCAGCCGGCTGTGGATGTGGAAGACAGTTCTGGTGGGGGAGGGCCTCCTTCTGGGTCTTGATTTGCTCTGCTACGGCGATTTATTATGGCTGCTGCCATTGCAGGTTCTCCTGTTTCCTTCTATGAAGGCTATGTACCGAAGGCAGAAGATGCAGACCCGACAGCGGTTTCAGAAATGTTTCCGCGACCTGCTCCAGTCCATGATGACGTCTTTACAGGCCGGGTACTCCCTGGATAATGCCTGCAGAACGGCCGTACGGGACCAGAGGTCAGCCCTGAAGAAGGGGGACAGCCTTTGCCGGATGCTGGCCAGGCTTGAGCAGGGGATGGATCTTCATATCCCTGTGGACCGTCTGTTCTGCCAGCTGGCCAGGGAAGCGGATTCAGAGGATTGTTATCAGTT
>CAMOZD010000079.1 GCA_946630645.1 uncultured Lachnospiraceae bacterium | reverse complement strand
GGCATCGAGAACCAGGCTGATGATATTGATGCCTTTTTCCCGCTACGGAATGCCCATCCGGCCCACCACATAATCAGAATATTCGTGAATCAGGTCATTGAGCTGACCTGTTTTATCCGTGTCCTCCACAATAATGGACAACACTGCAATCCTCGTCTCCATAGCTTACTCCTTTATCCTGTCTCCTTGTCCTGCCGGAGGCGTCCGCCGGTTTCAGCAGATTCTAGGCAGCAGCTCACCGCCTGGCGGAGGCAGCAGGGTCCTGGACCCGATCTCCGTCACCATGGTTACTCTGCCGGGCATATCCTCGGTTACCTTGCCGATAACTGCCGCGTCACGGGTGTATTTACCTTCCCGCAGCTTGTTGACCAGACCCTCGGCCTGATCTGCCGGGGCCACGATTACCAGCCGGCCCTCACAGGCCAGGTAAAGGGGTTCCAAACCCAGCATGGAGCATACTCCCCTGACCGGCCCCTGGACCGGAACCTTTTTTGCCGTCAGTTCTATGCCTACCCCACTCTGGTCAGCGATTTCATAAAGGACCGTTCCTACTCCGCCCCGGGTGGCATCCCTGACAACGTGCAGGTCCTTAGTCACTGTCAGCATATCTGCCACGGCCCCATTCAGGGGTGCACAGTCACTGGTGACCTCTGCCTCAATACCGAAGTCTTCCCTGGCCAGCAGAATGGTACAACCATGGCGGCCCACGTCACCGCTGACGATCACCAGGTCCCCGGGTCTGGCCTTGCTTCCGGAAGTCTCCACTCCCTCAGGTATAACTCCGATCCCTGTGGTAGTAATGAAAACCCCGTCCACCTGGCCACGGCCGGCACCCTTGGTATCCCCGGCCACAATCCTGACGCCGGCCTCCCGGGCCGTCCGCCCCATCGAGGCTACAATCCGGTCAAGTCTGTCCATGGAAAAGCCTTCCTCGATGACAAAGGCACAGGTAAGGTAACGGGGGATGGCCCCCATACAGGCCAGGTCATTGACCGTGCCGCAAATGCTCAATTTCCCGATATCCCCTCCCGGAAATTCCGCAGGGGACACAATAAATCCATCGGTGGAAACGGCGATTCTCCCCTTTTCCATAGGCAGAACTGCCGCGTCATCACCGGTCAGATCAGGATTGTCAAAATATTTTTTAAAGATATCATGGATCAGCTGGTTGGTCTGGCTGCCTCCGGCACCGTGGGCCAGCGTTACCTTTTTCTCTGAATTAGTCTTCATTCTTATCACTCCTCCCCTTCTTGTCTAAAAGGCCTCCATACTGATAATAGGCCGAGCAGGCTCCTTCCCCGGAAACCATACAGGCTCCTACCGGATGCAGGGGAGTGCAGCCTTTGCCAAACACCGGGCAGTCCGTAGGCAGGCAGGCCCCCTTGAGAACCTCACCGCATCGACAGGCCGGGTTGGTCCGTGCCTCCATCTTCGGCACGGCAAAACGGGTCCGGGCATCGAAGGCCGCATATTGGTCACGGAGCTTTAGTCCTGAGCCTGCAATGGTTCCCAGTCCTCTCCACTCAGCATCACAGGCCTCCATATAGTGGTCCATCATGGCCAGACCGGCCGGACTGCCTTCCTCCTTGACAACCCTGGGATAGGCATTGACAAAGAAGGGCTTTCCCTCCTCATATTTCTTTAAAAGTACCACGAAAGCTGTCAGCAGCTCTCTGGCGGTAAAGCCGGCAACGACGCCGCTGATTCCTTCTTCCTCAGCCAGCTTCCGGCAGAGTCCGGTCCCGGTTATGGCATTGACATGGCCCGGGTAGAGGAAGACATCTGCAGCTCCCTTTAAGGCCTGGTAGGCCTGGGGCATGGTCTTGTTGGCTGTGAGCAGGGAAAAATTATCCACCTCATCCCGCTCTGCCTTTTCCAGGGCAAAACAGCTGGCCGGCACGGTAGTCTCAAAGCCTACAGAGAGAAAAACCACCTGACTCTCAGGATGGGCCGCCGCATAATCCACAGCGTCAGCCGGCGAATAAACCACCTGGACCCTTGCTCCCTCAGCCCTGGCTGCCGCCAGGCTTCTCTCTGAGCCGGGAACTCTGACCAGGTCACCAAAGGTACAAAGGGTCACTCCTTTTTCCAGTCCCAGCCAGACCGCCTCATCGATAAAGTCAGCGGGAGTCACACAGACCGGACAGCCCGGTCCCGAGATCACCTTGACCTGGTCCGGCAGCAGCTGTCTCAGGCCCAGTCTGAAGATCTCATGGGTATGGGTCCCGCAGACCTCCATCACCCTGAGACCCGGACCACTGTAGTTCATCAGATATTGTCTGGCTTCTTTTAATTTATCACTCATAAAAGATCCTCCAACAGGTCGTCTGTCTCCTCCTGGTCATCAGAATCGATCCTGGCGATGGCCATACCTGCGTGAACCATCACATAATCTCCCGGCTCCAGCTCTTCAAGAAGCTGGGCAGAAATCTCTTTTCTGGCTCCGGAAGCGTCCACCACTGCCATTCCATCCTTCATAGTCAGCACTCTGGCCGGTAATCCTACACACATATCTTGTCCTCCATCTTTCATCAGGGGCCGCCCTGGCATATCTCCCGGGCCCGGTGCCCGGGGCCGGCAGCTTCCGGCTCTGGCAAAAGCTGATCCCCTTAATTTCTTTTTATTCTTAACTATTTCTTTTTTTATCTTAGCTAATTCTTTTCATTTATAGCTGCTTTCTTTGCACCCGGACCCGGGTCCTTATTGGCCGGGGTCAGGACTCAGTCTCTTTCTTCCTCTTTTTCCTTCTTACCGTGGCGGGCAAGCCACTCCAGACCGTAAGCCGCCTGGCCCAGACCGATTCCACCGTCATTGGGTGGAATCATATGGTGGCGGAGAACTTTCATGCCCTGGTCCTCAAGACCCCTGACACATAAATCGAGGAGAAGGGTGTTCTGGTAGACACCTCCACTTAAAGCCACGGTCCTGATCCCGGTCTCCTGGCAGGCCCTGACACAGGCCTCCACAACCATGGCAGCCAGGACCCGGTGGAAGGTCAGAGCAAGGCACTCAGGACTGGTTCCCGCCAGTCTCTCCCGGACAAGCTGTTCAAATAGCCGGCCGGAAGCCAGAAGCCATCGGCCCTTGTCTTCATCATAGAAACAACCAGTCTGCTCTTCCCCAGGGGAAAGCTGTGATCCTGACATGTCCCTGTGAGGAAGCTCTGGCCCGGATATATCTCCATAAGCAGGCTCTGGCCCGGTTATGTCTCCATAAGCAGGCTCTGGCCCGGTCATATCTTCATAAGCAGGCTCTGGCCCGGTCCGCTTCTCCCTGTCCAGCCAGCGCTGGGCGGCGAATTGCAGCTGGATGGAAGCCTCCCCCTCATAGGTGGAAGCCATCCGGACACCCAGGACCGCACTGACGGCATCAAAAAGGCGGCCGGCGCTGGTACTGGCTACGGAATTAATTCCCCTTTCTGCCATGACAGCAATCATTCTGGCTTCCTTTTCCCCACAAAGATTCAGCTGACAGGCCAGCCTGATCCCCTCCTCCCGGCCAAAACGGTCAAGGAGCAGGGAGACGGCCACCCGCCATCCCTCTCTGGCAGAGGCGTCACCGCCAGGCTGGATAAAAGGTTCCAGACTGGCCCAGCGAGTATAGGATCCATAGTCACAGACGAGGATTTCCCCTCCCCAGATGCTGGCGTCACTTCCATAGCCGGTCCCGTCAAAGGCCACACCGATCACCTGGCCATCCTTCCAGTCATTTTCCGCCATGCAGGACAGAATGTGGGCATAGTGATGCTGGACCTCCAGGACCGGCAGTCCTCTTTTTTCTCCCAGGTCTCTGGCAAAATAGGTGGTATTATAGCCGGGATGACTGTCGCAGACGATCAGGGCCGGATCTGCCTCCAGCAGGTCTTCCATCCTGGCTGAAGACTCCTGCAGGGCCCTGACTGTCCTCACATCCCCCATATCTCCCACATAGGGAGAGGGGTAGAGAAGCTGCTTTTTACCGATACAGAAGCTGTTTTTCAGCTCGGCACCCACAGCCAGCACCTGGCCCTGCCAGGCTTTATCCACCATGACCGGAAGTGGAGCATAACCCCTGGATCTCCTGATCATGTAGGGCTCTCCATGGAAGGCATCCATGACCGTATCATCTGCCCTGATCCGGATCAGCCGGTTGTGGGAAAGAACCAGATCACAGAAATCTCCAATCTCCTCGGCCACGTCCTGGTCATCCCTGCAAAGGGGAGCCCCCCGGGCATTGGCGCTGGTCATCACCAGACAGTCAGGCATACTGATTTCGTCCTTACTGTCAAAAAGCAGCAGCTGGACCGGGGCATAGGGCAGCATGACCCCCAGCTTGGGATTGCCGGGAGCCACCAGGTCCCTGACCCTGCTGTCCTTTCGTTTTTTCAGCAGTAAAATGGGCTTCTGGTGACCGGTCAGGATCTCTTCCTGCCAGGGGCTGACCAGACATTCTCTTTTTACGGTATCTATATTTCTCATCATCACCGCAAAAGGTTTCTGAGGCCGGCATTTCCTCTGGCGGAGCCGGCGGACAGCATCCTCATTTCCCGCGTCACAGCAGAGGTGGAAACCACCGATACCTTTGACGGCCGCTATGCCGCCGTCCCGGATCAGCTGACGGACAGCCCGGATGGCCTGGCTTCCTTTTTCCAATGCCTGGCCGGTGGCCGGATCTAAGATATAGACCTCCGGTCCGCATTCATTACAGCAGACAGGCTGGGCGTCATAACGCCTGGTCTCAGGGTGGCTGTACTCATAGGCACATTCCGGGCACATGGGAAAGTCTGCCATACTGGTCCGGACCCGGTCATAGGGCATGGAATCGAGGATGGTCAGCCTGGGTCCGCAGCAGGTACAATTGATGAAGGGATGTAAGTACCTGCGGTCCTCCGGGTCATACATCTCCCGGATGCACTGGTCACAGACCGCTATATCAGGGGATACAAAAATATCTCCTTCGATTTTTCCTGATTCAATGATTTCAAAGCCCTCTGCCAGGTCCGGACCCTCTCCCGGCTCCAGGTCTTCCACATCCATCCTGAGAATTACTGCCCTCTGGGGCGGTTCCTCCTCAATAGCTCTGATAAAGCCGTCTAAGGCCTCCCGGCCTGCCTGGGCATAAATCTCCACGTAGGGGCCCATATTGCAGACAGACCCTTTTATGCCAAATCTCATGGCATGGCGGCTGACCGTAGGACGGAAGCCGACACCCTGAACGATGCCAAAGACATGTATTCTTTTTATCTTGTCTGTTTGATTACGGTCCATAGGTCTCCCATCTCATCAACATAAAATCTGTCTTAGTCACTCTCACTTATTCTTTCTCTTATTTTTAATACTAATCTGTAGATTATATCCCTGATATCCGTACTGACTCAGGTCAGGACCGGTCAGATCTTGCCTTGCCTGACACGGCAAAATGAGGCAGGTCGATCCACTGGCCTTTAAAATCAGGAACCGCCCTCTTAAAAAGTGGGTCTGCAAAGATGACATCATATCCGCCCTTGCGGACCTGGTCCATCCATTCTCCCTCTTCCTTAATGCAAAGGTCTCCCTCCGTCATTTCCTGCCGGTCCATCATGAACCAGGAAGCCACAGTGACCGAAGCCTCCTGCTCTCTAAGGATCTCCTGCCGGGCCCTGTTGGCCAGGGCCTGCTGGTGAACAATCAAAATCTTCTTCCCTTCTAAGCTGGCAAAGGCTTTTTCCCGGCCGGCCCACTGGGTCCATTCCACCAGCAGGTCCGGGGGACAGGCCATCAGCCAGGGTGTCCCGAAGCATTTTTCCAGATACCTGGCGGCTGCCAGACCTGCCGGTGCAAGAACAAGATTAAGCTTGTTTCCTGCGGCTTCCTTAACCTGGTCCAGACCGTCTCCCATACCATATAAGACCAGCCTGTCTGCAATAAAAGCTGCTTCCTGGCCCGGTCTGCTATCTGTCTCCTGGAAAAGGTCTTCCTCTGCTGCCATCCCCAACTCAGAAAGGACTGGTACCATGGCTGTTTTTATAGCCTGGCTGTTCAGGCTCTCCCCACCAAATTCCAGGGGGGAAGCCCCCAAAAGGCCAATCCTGCCTGTGCTGCCAGGCTGGCAGTCCTTGTCTGCAAAGGTTTTAAAAAGTTCTTTCCAGGCCAGGGATGCTCCCCAGTCGTAGAGCTTGGCCCCGTCAGTCTCCAGGGCTATGACCGGCAAGCCGGTCCTCTTCTTTATCATTCTGAAGATGGCCCGGTAGTCGGTGGCGATCACGGCCGGTACCGGTGTCCCGATGATGGCCACATGACTGCCGCCGATCTTGCCGGCCCCGGATACTGTCTTTTCCACC
>CAMOZD010000078.1 GCA_946630645.1 uncultured Lachnospiraceae bacterium | reverse complement strand
CGGCGAACTGGCCTGCCGATGTCAGGTTGGTCAATGAAATCAGAACTGCCTGGAGTGTGGTCAATCCATTCTCGACGGCAAGAATACCAAATGCAAAGGATACGGCGATGTAGCCTAAACAGATGGGAATGCCGTCTCTAAGTCCGTTTTTAAAATTCATGGTTTTGCCTCTGCCGCAGACTGACTCTGCGACTTAATGCCTCTGTGAGACCTAAGCCTCGTCAATGGCCTTGCCGATGTCGTGGCGCATGTACTTGTTATCAAACTGAACCCATTCCGTAGCCTCATAGGCCTTCTTCCTGGCATCCTTCAGGTCAGCGCCCTTGGCTGTAATACCTAAAACACGGCCTCCGTTGGTCACGATGCCTTCCTCTGTCAACTTGGAACCGGCATGGAAGCAATAGTAGCCATCCCTGTCCTTGAAGTTGTCAAGACCTTTGATCAGGAAGCCCTTCTGGTAGGATACGGGATAGCCGTCAGAGGCCAGGACAACACAGACTGCTGCATTGTCTTCAAACTGCAGGTCAATCTGGTCTAAGCGGCCGTCGATGCAGGCCTCCATGACTTCGATGATATCATTCTTCATCCGGGGCAGAACCACCTGGGCCTCCGGATCTCCGAAACGGGCATTGTACTCTAAAACCTTGGGACCGTCCTCTGTGATCATAAGGCCGGTGAAGAGCACGCCCACAAAGGGACGTCCCTCCGCTGCCATGGCATCCATGGTGGGCTGGTAGATATACTTCTCACAGAAATCTTCCACTTCTTTGGTATAGAAGGGGCTGGGGGAGAAGGTGCCCATTCCGCCCGTATTAAGACCCTGATCTCCGTCCTGGGCCCTCTTGTGGTCCTGGGCAGAAGTCATGCACTTGATGGTCTTACCGTCACAGAAGGCAAGGACGGAAACCTCTCTTCCGGTCATGAACTCCTCGATGACCATCCGGTCACCGGCTGAGCCGAACTTCTTTTCTTCCATGATGGTCTTTACACCCTCACGGGCCTCTTCTAAGGTATTACAGATCAGCACACCCTTGCCCAGGGCAAGGCCGTCAGCCTTGAGGACGATAGGCATCTTAGCCTGGTCCAGGTAGGCCAGGGCATCCTCTTTATTGTCAAAATTCTCATAGAAAGCAGTGGGGATGTTGTATTTTTTCATCAGGTCCTTGGAAAATGCTTTGGAGCCCTCGATGATGGCCGCATTTTTCCTGGGACCGAAAACCCGCAGTCCCTCTGCCTCAAAAGCGTCAACCACGCCGCCTACCAGGGGATCATCCATACCGATGATAGTCAGGTCAATCTCCTTGTCTTTGGCAAAAGCCACCAGCTTATCAAACTCCATGGCCTTGATATCTACGCACTCTGCGTACTCTGTGATTCCGGCATTGCCCGGGGCGCAGTAGATCTTGTCCACCTTAGGGCTTTTAGCCACTGCCCAGGCGATGGCGTGCTCTCTTCCGCCGCTTCCAACAATTAAAACCTTCATTTTTATCCTCCCTTACTGGTCTATGGTCACTTTTCTTCCGTCCACATGAACCTTGCCCGCGGCAATCAGGTCGATGGCTTTGGGAAGGATCACCCACTCTGCCTCTTCCATAATCCTGCGCTGCAGGGTCTTTGGTGTATCATCGTCCATCACTGCCACCGGTTTCTGCAGGATAATGGGTCCCGTATCGGTTCCCTCATCCACGAAATGTACCGTGGCACCGGACACCTTGACTCCTCTTTCCAGGGCCTTTTCATGGACATGAAGCCCATAGCAGCCCGTACCACAGAAAGATGGAATCAGGGAAGGATGAATATTGATAATCCGGTTCTCAAAAGCCCGGATTACTGCCGGCGGTACCACCACCAGGTAGCCGGCCAGGACAACCAGGTCAATCTCCCGCTCAAGAAGAGCATCCAGAAGGGCCTGGTGAAATGCTTCTCTGTTCTCAAAATCCTTAGGAGCCAGCAGCAGGGCTTCCGCCCCATATTTCCTGGCCCTCTCCAGGGCATAGGCATCGGCGTTATTGCTGATGACCGTCTGGATCCGGGCACCGGTGATAGCTCCCTTGTCAATGGCATCCATGATGGCCTGGAGATTGGTACCTCCGCCAGACACCAGTACCGCAAGCTTTAACATAAATCCACTCCCTTTTCACCGGAGACGATATGTCCCACTTTACAGGCAGTCTCGCCTGCCTCCTCCAGGGCAGCCAGAGTCCGGTCTGCGTCTGCAGGATCAACAGCCAGCATCATACCAATACCCATATTGTAAGTGTTGTACATCATTTTTTCTTCAATCTGGCCCTCTTTGGCCAGGAGACGGAAGATCGCAGGGACCTCATAGCTGTCCTTCTTCACAACCGCCCGGGCTCCCTCGGGAAGCATCCTGGGGATATTCTCATAGAAGCCGCCGCCGGTAATATGGCTGCAGCCCTTGATGGTCACACCGGCTTCCTTAACGGCCTTCAGGGCCTTCACATATATTTTCGTCGGTGTCAGCAGAGCCTGGCCCAAAGTCTGGCCCAGCTCCTCCCTGTATTCTGCCAGGGCTTCCTTTTCCATGGGGAATACCTTGCGGACCAGGGAATAGCCGTTGCTGTGGATACCTGAAGAGGCAATACCAATGAGGATATCTCCTTCCCGGATCTCTTTGCCGGTAATCAGGTCTTTCTCATCGACAATACCTACGGCAAAGCCGGCCAGGTCATACTCGTCTTCCGGGTAAAAGCCAGGCATCTCGGCCGTCTCACCACCAATGAGAGCCGCCTCAGACTGCCTGCAGCCCTCGGCCACGCCGCTGACGATGGCCGCGATCTTCTCCGGGTAATTCTTGCCGCAGGCAATATAGTCCAGGAAGAAAAGCGGCTCGCCGCCGGCACAGGCGATATCATTGACACACATGGCCACACAGTCGATACCTACCGTGTCATGCTTATCCTGCAGGAAGGCCAGCTTCAGCTTGGTTCCCACACCATCGGTGCCGGATACAAGGGTCGGCTTCTCCATGGATTTGAACTTCTCCATAGAAAATGCACCGGAGAAACCTCCGATATTAGTCAGTACTTCTGGTCTCATGGTACTCTGCACATGTTTTTTCATCAGCTCTACGGAACGGTAACCCGCCTCAATATCTACTCCGGCTTTCTTGTAATCCATGTTGACTCCTTTCGAATAGGTGTGTGGTCCGGCTACATTTGCTTTAAATATGCCTGATATCCGATCTCATCCAGCTTCTCTGCCTTTTTTACTACCTGCTTTTTCAACTTTTCTGAATAATCTTTCAGCCTGGCCAGCAG
Organism: uncultured Lachnospiraceae bacterium; assembly: GCA_946630645.1. Lineage (GTDB taxonomy): Bacteria > Bacillota > Clostridia > Lachnospirales > Lachnospiraceae > Anaerobutyricum. The sequence goes on along the minus strand of CAMOZD010000078.1, from coordinate 3,094 downwards.
GTCCGGGTCAGAGACGGCAAGAATCTTTGCTGCCAGAATACCGGCATTCTGGGCACCGTTGATGGCAACGGTAGCCACGGGGATCCCTGAGGGCATCTGGACGATGGAATAAAGGGAATCCACCCCACCCAGGTCTGATGTCTTCATGGGGATACCGATCACCGGCATGGGGAAGATGGCGGCACACATGCCAGGCAGGTGGGCAGCCTTACCGGCTCCGGCTATAATTACCTTATAACCCCTCTCCTCCGCCGTGCGGGCATACTGGAAAAACTCATCCGGCTCCCTGTGGGCAGAGATGATGGTCATCTCAAAATCCACGCCCAGTTCTGTCAGCACATCTGCAGCTTTCGCCATGATGGGCATATCTGAATCACTGCCCATAACAATTCCAACTCTAGCCATTTTTTAACTCCTTATCTAATAATGGTCCGGGAAGAGTCCCGGCCTTTTTTGGCAAATGGCCGGAAACGCTTCCCTGGTCTGCTTAAATTCACTTTTATCCGATCATAATTTCCCCGAGTAATCCCGGGAACAAAGACCAGCCTCATATCCCCTCAATCAAACGAGCTTACAAGGGCCTGCTTCAGGTCCTCTCTTCGATCCTAGCGGACAAAAGCCTGCTTCAGGTCCTCTCTCATATCGATGACTGCCTGGCGGCTGGCATCGGCATAATTGGCCGGGCCGAACTTATCCTTGTAGGCAGCCTGCTTGTAGGCACAGATGATGCCGCGGCTGGAATTCACGATGGCTCCCAGGCCATCCTCATTGAAGAAGGCCGCCAGGTCTTTGCCCTGGCCTCCCTGGGCTCCGTAGCCGGGAACCAGGATATAGTTTCTGGGCATCACCTTTCTCAGGGCCGCCCCCATCTCCGGGTAAGTGGCTCCCACCACTGCTCCCACATAAGAGTAAGTGTCGCCCATGTGGCTCTGGCCCCACTCGGCCACCTTTTCCGCCACCAGTTCATAGACAGGCTTGCCGTCTACTTCCCTGTCCTGGAACTCACCGCTGGAAGGATTGGAGGTCTTGACCAGAATGAAAAGTCCCTTTTTCTCTTCCTTGCAGATCTTGATAAAAGGCTTGACCCCGTCAGAACCCAGGTAGGGATTGACGGTGACAAAATCCTCTGTAAAAGGATGGAAGGTCCTGGAGCCTACTTTGACCTGGCCTAAGTGACCCACGGCATAGGCTTCAGAGGTAGACCCGATATCTCCCCTCTTCACATCCCCGACGATCACCAGCCCCTTACTTTTACAGTAGTCGCAGGTCCTTTTGAAAGCTTCCATACCCGGAATGCCAAACTGCTCATACATGGCTACCTGGGGCTTCACAGCCGGAATCAGGTCATAGGTCGCGTCGATGATTCCCTTGTTAAACTGCCAGATTGCCTCTGCTGCCGCATCGAGAGTCTCGCCCCGGGAGGCGATGGCATCGGCCAGCAGCCCCTCAGGAAGATAATCCAGTTTAGGATCGAGCCCTACAACAATCGGCGCATCCTTGTCTTTGATACTTTTCACCAGCTGATTAATCATAATGTCCTCCATGATATTATGTCTGATTTCTTTTTGTAAATACTCTGTTAAAGGTTCATCTTATATATAAAAGTCTCCTTCCACTGTCTCCTCTTTATCCGGTCTGCTGCTTTTGCCCGCAGACCCGGATGCCAGTGAGACGCACAGGTCATATTCTAGCACAGGCCTCCGGTCTTGTATACAGGGACCTGTCCATACCGGTCAGCCGGTTCAACCCCGGTAGACTACCTTACCATCACAAATAGTATAGTAGACCCGGCCAAAAAGTCTCATTCCCATGAAGGGGGAATTCTCAGACCTGGAGGCAAATTCTTCCACAGTCCGGTCCTCATTGGGGTCAAAAATAACCAGGTCAGCCCTTTTTCCCGGAGCGATATCCCCGCAGTCAAAGCCATATAAACCTGCCGGATTCAGAGTCATCTTCTCCACCAGCTCCATGATGGTCAGATGGCCCCGGTGAACCAGGAAGGTCAGACCTACGGACAGGGCTGTCTCCAGGCCGATAATCCCGCTGGGTGCCTTGGCAAATTCCCTCTCCTTCTCCTCTGTGGAATGGGGAGCATGATCTGTGGCGATCATATCGATGGTCCCGTCTGCCAGCCCTTCTATGATCTTGACCCGGTCCCAGTCTGTCCGGAGGGGTGGATTCATCTTACATAAGGTACCATAGGTGAGTACGTCCTCCTCGGTCAGGGCGAAATGGTGGGGGGTTGCCTCTCCATAAACCCTGGCGCCTAAAGACTTGGCAAAACGGATCAGATCCACAGTCCTGCCCGATGAGATATGCTGGATATCCACCTTGGCCCCCGTATCAAGGGCCAGCATGATATCCCTGGCCACCATGACCTCCTCGGAAACTGCCGGTGCCCCGCCCAGACCCAGCTGGTCTGAAACATAACCTTTATTGATCCCGTTAAGCTCATTGAGACTGGGATCCTCCTCGTGAAGGGAGATGGGCAGATCAAGCTTTCTTGCCGCCTCCATGGCCCGGCGTATCAGGCCTGAATCCGTCAGAGGCAGGCCGTCATCGGAAAAACCGCAGGCTCCGTGGGCAGCCAGGTCTTCAAAATCCACCAGTTCTTTACCGGCAAAACCCTTGCTCACGGCGGCTACCTGGTGAACATGGATGGGCAGGGAGGCTGCCCTGGAAAGAATGTCGTCAAGGACCTCCGTATTGTCCACCACAGGCCTGGTGTTGGCCATGCAGACTACGGTGGTATAACCTCCGGCTGCCGCTGCCCGGCTGCCGGTTTCCAGATCTTCTTTATAGGTAAAACCCGGATCGCGGAAATGAACATGTACATCCACAAGACCCGGAGCGACAATACAGCCCCTGGCATCCAGGTAATCAACAGGCTCTTCTGTATCCACGGGACAGTCTTTGCCATAGCCGGCAATCCGCCCGTCCCTGACCCAAAGGTCTGTCACCAGGTCCATTTCTGTGGCCGGGTTAATCACCCTGCCGTTTCTGATACAAAGCATAGGCATCCTCCTCTCTTCCGGTCATATCTGATACTATCATCCGCTGCTTTGACGATGGTTGAATACCATTTGGTGGTCTT
>CAMOZD010000077.1 GCA_946630645.1 uncultured Lachnospiraceae bacterium | reverse complement strand
CCTCCCGATAAATCAAGGTTTTGAACTATAAACAGGTAGTAGATTTGACACTACCTTTCAGAAACCGGAGGTGTTATTATGATAGATTTCAAGGAAGAATACCGTAGGAAACTGCGCTCTCCTGAAGAGGCGGTCAAGGTTGTAAAAAGCGGGGATTGGATCGATTATACCAGCTCCCTTGGCATGCCTGTCCTGTTGGATAAGGCTCTGGCTGACAGAAGAGATGAACTTTTTGATGTTAAGATCCGTGGAAATCTGATTGACGGACCCATCCGGGTAGTAGAGAATGATCCCAGCCAGGAACATTTTATCTATCATTCCTGGCATTGTTCCACTTATGAAAGGTGGCTTTGTGACAGGGGGCTTTGTTTCTACATTCCCATGGTATTTCATAATAATGCAGCCTATTATGAATTTTTTCTCAAAGTAAATGTAGCCATGGTCTGTGTGACACCAATGGATAAACATGGTTTTTTTAATTTCTCGGTCAATACCGGTGTGGCCGGACCAATCCTGGAGCGGGCGGACATCGTAATTGTTGAAATCAATGAGAATATGCCGACCGTTCATGGCGGTTACGGGGAATGTATTCACATCTCTGATGTGGATATCATCGTGGAAGGTGACCATGCCTCCCTCAAGCCCAGGGCCATGATGCAGCCCTCGGAGCGGGACAGGAGAATCGCCGAACAGATTCTGCCCATTCTCAAGGACGGGTCCACCCTTCAGCTGGGGATCGGTAATATTCCCGATGCCGTGGGTCAGCTGATTGCCCAGTCTGACCTTAAGGATCTGGGTATGCATACGGAGCTCTGTACGGATGCCTATCTTCATATTTACAATGCCGGCAAGCTGACCAATAAGAAGAAGACCATTGACAGGGGAAAAGGGGTCTATGGTGTGGCTATCGGAAGTCAGGAACTCTATGAGTGGGTGGATGATAATCATGGACTGGCAGCCTATCCTTTAGAGTATGTAAACCGGCCGTATGTTATAGCACAGATTGATGATATGGTTTCCATCAATGGTTGTGTGGCGGTGGATCTCTACGGGCAGGTCTCTTCTGAGAGTTTTGGTTCCAGGCAGATCAGTGGGACAGGAGGCCAGCTGGACTTCCTGATCGGGGCATCGGCCTCAAAGGGAGGTAAGGCATTTTTGTGTATGCATTCCACCTACATGGACCGGGAAGGGAATCTCCACTCCAGGATTCTTCCCCAGTTTAACGGAGATATTATCACTTCGCCCAGAAGCCAGGTCTATTTCCTGGTCACGGAATTCGGAGTCATTAACCTTGAAGGAAGATCTACCTGGGAGAGAGCTGAAGCCCTGGTGTCCATTGCCCATCCTGATTTTCGCGATGGTTTGATCCGCGAGGCTGAAAAGAGAAAAATATGGAGACAATCCAATAAGAGATGAGGAGCGGCCGTCAGATAAACTGCCCGTTTGGGGCAGGAGAATGGCTGCCATGTTCATAACAAGAACAAAAAACCGGCAGCGGAAGCTGCCGGTTTTTGTTTAAGAAAGGAGAAGTATGAAACTATTCTTATAGAAATGCTCTGTCCGGCCTGGCCGGAACAGATGCAGGGTATTACAAAAATGTCAATATTCCTCTTGCATAGGAATTAAATATGTTTGACACATTTAGAATAGTAATTATATGTGTTTAAAATATGAACATATTCAGGGAGTAAGAAAGGGTTAAGAAATGAAAGGGAGTCGAAAGAATTCGTAAATAGATCTTTTATACAGATGTCAAAATTAAAGTTCTAATTGCGATAATTAAAAAAAAATAAGTTAGGCGTTATGATATAATTTTAAAAAATGGAATAACTTTAATTTTCGGAGAGTTTACTGTCAGAAATGCACAGGGGGTGTGCGTTATGAATATTGGAATTTTGGAGTATGACAAGAAAATAGCGTATCAGCTTGAAGAAATAGTCCGAGAGCAGTGTCCCCATGGCCATGTGAAAGTGTGGACTGAAAGCAGGACATTAAAAGAAGATATTAAAGACAGAAGTATTTATAAGATTCTGATTTTGTCTTTAGAGCGCAATTCCAAAGACATTATTGAATATGCCATAAGGCTTCAGGATCTATATCCCGATATCAAACTGATTTATACGACAGAGCTGGATCCGGTGATTTTTGAAGTATACCGGTCCTGCCCCACCTATGTACTGGCTAAGCCCCTGCAGCAGGAGCATGTCAGGGCGTCCTTGAAAAGAGCAGTTCAGGAATTGAGTCTGTCCAGGGATAAGAATTTTACCATCATCAATAAGCAGGGGATTTTCACTGTCCCCTATAAAAAAATCTATTATGTTGAAAGTGATAAGCGTAAGCTTAATATATATGGTGAAGAAGGTCTGATCAAGTCCATCAATCTGAAAATATCCGATTTCCTGAAGTTTGAACATGGCAGATATTTTCTCCAGTGCCATAAAAGTTACGCAGTCAACCTCATGCATGTATCCCAGATGGAAAAGTATGAGATTGTGATGGAGAATGGTACAGAACTGCCGGTCAGCCAGTCCAGGTACACGGAAACCAAATCTGGTTATGTGAGCTTCCTGGAAAATGAGTAATAAGCCTGATCAGCAGAAAGAATGATAAGTACAGGGAATTTTGAATCATATTGTGGCCAGAGGCATGATAAGTGGCTGTCTCAGGCAGTGCCGGAACCTTAATCGGTTTGTCCGGTCCTGCCTGAGGCAGTTTTTTCGTTTACAGGGAATCCCCCGGTTTGAATCCCCCGGTTTCCTTCGGAATTAGAAATCCGGAGATGGTCACCCGCCCAATGGGAGTCAGGTCACTGGCCTGACCTTGCCCGGCTCCAGAGTCCGCAGGCGACGATACTGTGTCCGGGCTGCAGGGCCAGAGTCAGTCCACCAGGAACATGGTCCAGTCGCGGACCAGGTCATCAATGTTTTCGTAGAGTTTGTCCATCTGCCGTTCATCGGGCTGGTCCACAAAGACACCTCCGGTACAAAGAACCCTTTTCCCGGTCTCCTTGCAGAGTTTCTCAGCCACATAGGTGATAAAGAGATCAGAAGCTTCCTCACAGCTGGCAATCATTTCTGTGCTGCACTGGGGAGGGTCAGATTCCGCTGCGGGTGTGCTCAGGGCTGTACAGCCGATATAGGGGATATTATCTGAAGTCAGGAGAACATGGAGGTCCTGGCCGACTGGTGTCACATCCATCTGGAGGGTAGTAAAAAGTAAAACTCTGTGAAATTTCATATTGGTCTCCAATCTTTTTTTCCGTTATAGTAAAGCTGCAGGCGAATCCTCAGTGGTGATTCACGGTTTATCAATATTATAGCCGCTGGCCTGGTACAGAGCAAGACTTTCCTTGGCAGACAGCCGGAATCTTATCTGCTTTGTTGGGGCCCCAACGGTTTCCTAATAGATAAAATTGTGCTATAATTTAATAATTATACGTATATCATAACAGGGTCTTAATCCCTGTTTGATGATGAGAGAAAGAAGATGGGAAACTGAATTGAGGAAAAGGAGTAGAAAATGAAAAACTGCAAAAAGATACTGATGACTGTTCTTCTCTGTATGTTGGTGATCTCTTTAAGCCCCCTGCTTGTCCAGGCCAAACGCAAGCCCAAGCTCAACAGGAAGTGGAAGGTTGTAGACCAGGGTAAGATTTTTTATCTGAGGGTAAAGAACACGAAAAAGAAAGTCCGCTGGCGGTCTACCAATCCTGATGTGGTGATGCTGAGACCTATTTCCAGGAAAAAGGCCGTTCTGCTGGCCAAGTCTCCCGGCAGGGCCTATGTTGTTGCCAAGGTGGGCAGCCGTTATCTAAAGTGCCTGGTAGGAGTTAAAGCCCCGGAGACTGATCCCGAAAATGAAGCCAATACTAATACAGATGTCACTCCTGCGGAGCTTCCGGGCAGTGATCTGGAGATTGTTCATACGGTGACCAAGCTGGATTTCACCAGATGGATCCAGTCCTTTACCATGGACAGCAAATACTATTATTTTATCCAGATGACCAGCGCCTACACCGGCAATCTTAGAATCACCAGGGTGAAATATGCCGGCCTGGGGAAATATCTGAAAGATCATATGGATCTGATTAATTTCAGTCATGGTACTAATATTGATTGTTCCACTTATAATGGAGTGACCTATCTTTGGACAGGAAGCGGCGCCAAGTCGGGTTCTGATGTGTCGAGAGCCATATCCTGCTTCCCTTATGTTAAGAATGGCAGGATTTACAATCATTCCACCATTTCGTACTTGATTCCCCATTTAGGCAAGGGGGCCCGAGTAACTAATGTGTATCCGGCTATCAATGAAAAGGGCAACAAGCTGATGGTTCGTTATACCAGGAGCGGCAAGCAGTATTTCCAGGCTTACAAGTTAAAGAAAGGGACTCAGATTGTTCCCAGCCAGCCGTTATTTACCATGGCCTTTACTTTGCCAATTGCAGATTTCCAGGGCTTTGACTATTACAAAAATTCAGTCAAGACCATTGAAGGAAGCCCCAGCCAGGCTTTCCTGTCAGGTTATGACAGGACCAGAACCTTCTATCCGACGATGATCAGGACCTATACCAGGGGCAGCACAGTTGTTGGCAAAAAGGTTATTATGGGGGCCAGCGCTCTCACTTTCAGAGAGCCGGAGGGAATCAAGGTTACATCAAATGGACAGACCATCATCATGTTCGTCTCCAACACACTGACAGACCAGTCCTGCAACATCTACCGGGTGAAATAAGACGGAAGAAGACAGTGTCTGATTATATAAGCTGAAGGACGACAGTGATGACAGAACAATTCTTTCACATATATACAGATGGGAAAGGTGGCAAGGAGGAAAAGGATTATGCCTAAGTGGGTAGATTTGAATGAGATTGACGAAGATGAGATCCTGGTGAAGAAGTTTAGTATCACTGAGGAGATGCTCAGCGGGGGGGAACAGATTCCTGCTTCCCCGTCGGTGTACCAGGCAGGGGAGGAAGACTTCCTCGATGCCATGGAGCCGGCGAAAAAGAGTATGACCATCTTCTTTTTAATTGACGTATCCGGCAGTATGAAGGGAACAAAAATCGGTTCCTTAAACAGCACTATGGAGGAATTGCTTCCCTCTTTGATTGGAGTGGGAGAGGCCTCCACGGATGTGAAGATTGCCGTGATGAAGTTTTCCACCCAGGTTGAGTGGGTGACTCCCGAGCCGGTGAAGATTGAGGAATACCAGTTCTGGAACCGGTTGGAAGCCGAGGGCCTCACCTTTATGGGGGATGCTTTCCTTGAACTGTCAAGAAAGCTGTCCAGGAGTACCTTCCTGAACTCTCCTTCCCTGTCTTTTGCACCGGTTATCTTCCTCTTGTCTGACGGGTCTCCCAACGATGACTGGAAGAAGGGACTGGAGACTCTGAAGCAGAACAAGTGGTTCCAGCACGGCCTCAAAATTGCCCTGGGTATAGGGTCAGAGGTGAATATGGACGTGCTTCGCGAATTCACCGGCAATGAAGACCTGGCTGTACAGGCTAAGAACGCTGACCAGCTAAGAGAGCTGATCAAGTTGATGGCAGTGACTTCCTCCCAGATTGGAAGCCGCAGCCTGGCTTTGGTGGACAACAGCGGGCAGCAGGTGAGGGAAGAGACTGTGGCCCAGGCCAAGCAGAAGGTTCTCGTGGAGGAAATCCGTTCCGGGGCCAAGGATATTCTTGGCGAAGCTGTTGATATTGATGCAGTTAATTTTGATGAAGGTTGGTAAGAGGACAGGTCATGAGAGAGTTAAAAATAAATGAACGTATTCCGATGGAAGCCGGCGGTGAGGCGGCGGTGGTCCAGGAGCTGGGCCGGGGCGGTCAGGGTATCGTTTACCTGGTCAGGTATAAGGGCAGGGAATATGCCCTGAAATGGTACTTTGTCAGCCGTATAAAGAACCCGGAGGCTTTCAGGAATAATCTCAGGAGAAATATAGAAGATGGAGCACCGGAGGGAGGCAGGCAGTTTATCTGGCCCCTCTTTCTGACAAAGCAGAAAAAGAATGGAGCCTTCGGTTACCTGATGCGGCTGGCACCCAGGGATTATGACTCCTTTACAGATATTTATAATGGCTATCGCTGGGAGAAGCCCAGGGCCAAGGGACAGCCGGCCAGGAAGATTCCTGTCCGTTTTGCCTCCCTGGACATTATGATTACGGCGGCGGTTAATATCGTCAAGGCCTTCCGGGCCCTGCACCTGACAGGCAAGAGCTACCAGGACCTCAATGACGGCGGTTTTTTCATCAATACAAAGACAGGGGATATCCTGGTCTGTGATTGTGATAATGTGGCTCCTGACGGCCAGAATTTCGGCATCGGAGGTATGCCGGGCTTCATGGCTCCCGAAGTGGTCAGGGGTATGGCCATGCCCAATGTACTGACAGACCGGTATTCACTGGCAGTCGTACTTTTTAAGATCTTTTTGCGGGGAGATCCCCTT
>CAMOZD010000076.1 GCA_946630645.1 uncultured Lachnospiraceae bacterium | reverse complement strand
AGAAGGTACTGATCCCCATCAACATGCGGGACGGCAGTGTGCTGGCTGTCGGCAAGGGAAATGAAGAATGGAACTATTCTGCCCCCCACGGAGCCGGAAGGATTATGTCCCGCAGGGCGGCAAAGAGTTCTTTAAGCATGGAAGAATACCAGGAAACCATGAAGGGCGTCTACACGACATCCGTCAGCGCGTCAACGCTGGATGAAGCACCGATGGCTTATAAGTCTCTGAACGACATCATTGGCGTCATCCGCGAATCCGTGGATGTCATCGACGTCATGAAGCCCGTCTATAACTTCAAGGCATCCGACTGAATCAGCACACGTCTTTGAAGCCGGCTGAATATGTCGTCTGAAAAAGGCTTTTATTACTATCTTCCGGCTGAAACATGTGCAGGTATACATCCTTGATTAGAAGTGGACTTAACCATTTTATCCCTTCACCCCAATATTTTACAAAGAGATCAACAAGAGCGCCTGTCTTCAGGAAAATTACTCCCTTGATATTTCTCCAGCAGCCGTTGGAAATACATCATTGCCGCCTTCTCCACTGGGAGGGAAAGCAGGTCCCTCATGGCAATACCTTCGCTGTTAAGAGCGGACGCACAGGCAGCCGACCCTTTCAGATCAAGACCTGAAAGGCCACTGATTATGGATATCTTCAATAATTCAGCCAGAGAAAACTTTCTTCCTTTTACAATCTCTGTGACATAAGGCATAATTCTGTGCGCAAATTCATTGAACTCTGCCGAGGTATCGAGCATATATCCAATCCACTCATCAAAGGGGACATCCGCATAGAACAAAGTATCCATCCCTTTGAGCTTTTCAAGAGCAATTTATTATTTTTATTGGATATCAAAGTGGATAAAGTTCTTATTAAAACTTGTAGCTACCATATGCTTTTTCACCTTCTCTTCCGCGAGCAGTCTTTCCACAAAATAGCTTCGGAAGTTGATGATATCACCGTCGGCCTCCGTAATATCAAATATTTCACCGCTGTCCCAGATGGACAGATCAGCACCTTCACTGTATAAACGAAGACAGCATTCGGCGTAGATTTTTGGAGGCTTACTCTTTTTGTCCGGCTTCTGGTTTTTTTCTTTAATCAGAAGAAGGATCTCCTCAATATTCAGTTCTATAAACCTTTGAGAAGTCTGATCTATCTCGTTCTGTCCCAAAAAGTCATGGACATCATATACCAAATCCATAATCTCCTGCCCATTCAGCAGGACTGTCCTGTTGAACAGGACACCCTCTGAAGCCGGAAGAAGGTCCGGAAACTGTTCTTTGGGGTACTGGATATAAACATAGCCGAGCAGGATGATCGCTGTCAGGTAAGGAGCCAGAGCGTAACCGAACATCATCCCTTTTATTCCGAAAGCCGCACCAAGGGGCAGGGAAAGGGCAAGAATACAAATCAGCCCGTTCAGAATACTTTCCAGAGAGGCCAGAAGGGGTTTATTGGTATTGATATAATATGAGTTAAAGTTCGCCATCACAGCCAATCCCGGACCGGCTATTGCATAGATCCTTAAGGCACTGGTACATTCCGCAAGAAGCCCTGGATCCTGAATGTTAAAGGCGGCGGGGATATATGGTCCCGCGATCAGGAGCATCAGGGAAAAAAGGATGGATCTTTGCAGATTGACCGCAGTGGAATACATAAGGATTTGCCTGACGGCAAGGTTATTATGATCCCCCAGATAAATCGGCATGATTGGACGCATGGCTTCTCCGGTCGCTTCAAAGATTACAGTAAGTTCAAAGATACTGTATATAATCGTTAATACAGGCAGATAGTACTCGCCAAAAACCATAATGACAAACTTCGTGGTAATAAAGGATAAAATAGGCAGGAGAAAAAACATAGCGGAATCATTTGCCCCATAAAAAAGCATCTTTTTCAGACTGGTTTTATCAAAAGCCAGTTTTATTCGAAGTCCGTTCCTCCTGCTTAAGAAATGCAGCATAACAATCCCCAGGGCAGCCACGGTACTGATGAGGGTCCCCAGTCCAATTCCCAGAATTCCCATTTTCTTTCCCAGGATAATGGATAATCCAAGATTTAAGATAGTTTCCGTGATATTGGCCGCTGTCCCTGTGATTTCTCCGCCATCAGTATAGACCATCTGGCAAAGGAGCTGAAAAACAGGAGCCAGCGCGAGCTGCGGATAAATAAAGAAAAGAAAATCCTTTACCAATTTTCTGATCCCGGCGCTTACACCCATATAGTTCAGATAAAAAGGCATAATGCACAGGATGGTCAAGGAAGTGAACAATCCAATGGCTGCTGCACAGATGAGCCCTGTCCCAAAGACGGCTTCTGCCTTCTCTTCCTGATAGTTCCCTTTATGTATAGCATAGACCATGGCGGTACCTACAGAGAATAACCCCTCTGTAAAAACAGTCAAGCCGGTAATAGGGGCAACCATGTTCATGGCGGACAGGCCTCCGACACCGATAATATGCCCTGCTACAGCAGTATCAATCAGACTCATCAGAATGCCCACGATCATTTCCACTGATGTTGCTATTAAAATAGTATAGAATTTACGTCTGCCTAATGATTTTTTCCAATTCATAATTCTGTTCACACTTTCTGGGAGTTATATTGGAATTATCCGGGCCTGGGAACATGAGATCCATCCATCCTGCAGGAAGCCTTTTATTATATAGGATCATTAAAATGACATTTACCAGTAAGGTGGTTGCCTCCGCTGCCGGATAGGCAATCCAGAGTCCCGTCACTCCAAGCAGCTGGCTCAAAACAACGGAATAAAAGATATATAAAACACAGGTTTCCAGTAAATAGTTTAAATGTGCATGTTTTACCAGTTCCCGTACTTCATATACACTGGTAAAAATATTATTGGCTGCATAAAAAGGAACACCTAAACACACAAAATACAGGTCAATTACTGCCTGATCCTTTATTAGTGCGGTATTCTTTCCGAGATCTCCTACAATATATTCGACCATGTGAGGATATACGATAAGACAAACACCCGCAACGACGACAGATAAGGACATGCAGACAATCCAGGTGTTTTTGATTTCCTTTTTTATCCTGTCCTTATTTCCTTCTCCGCAAACGATTCCCAGACGGTATACCAGGATCAGGCACATTGCCATCACGAAAGTTTCCGCAATAACATTCAGATCGTCTTCAATCTCAAATACAGGAAGATAGACATGAGAAAAGGCAGCAATCGTATATCGGATTACAAGGAATTCAAATATTGCGACATACAGATATTCTGCTCCTGCCGGCAATCCCACATTTGTTATATGAAGAAAACTTTTTATGGAGAACAGCTTCGGGTCAAACCGGAAGATTCGGCTTTTCCTTCGCTTATAAACAAGGATAACAATCAATGACAGCACGTCTGACATCAATCCGGCTAAAAGATATTTAAACAGGGTCGGTCCGGACAGCGTTACAAGAACATAACTGACAATATTAAAAAAAGAACCGGCCAGGGCGCTGTAAAGAATCCCCCTTCTGGATGTATCTTCCATATAAAGAAGAAGATAGAGAAGATTTCTCTGACATTCAATAGCCATTCCGACAGCAAAGAATCCGATTGTCATGGCAGCCTTATTCATCATGCCGGGACTATCGCCTGACCCCAGCAATTCTGCGATGGGGTGTGCAAAAGCAATCATAAGGATTGCAATAGCTGCCACCAGTATGCCCTGCCCTATTGTGATTGACGTATAGTCTACGGAGACGCTCTCCCTATCTCCACGACCCAGTGCTTTGGATATAACAGCCTGAGACCCTATAGGGAAAAGGACACATAGTATCATTGTTATACTGTCAATGGAGTTGGTCAGACTTAAGACAGTCAGATCCGCTTCCGAGAGCAGCCTCAAATGGAAGGCATCCGTTATGAAGCCGATGATGGATGGCAGAAACATAGTAAGGAATATCATATAAAACAATGAATCTGCAATGGAGGGCATCTTATATCCGCCTTCGGAATCCGGCAGGGAAGGATCCGATTGTGATGTGAAGGATCTTAACCTTTTGAAATAATCTTTGATTTTCATTCTGTTCATCTTGTGTCGGTCTTTTTCAAACATAACTCTTCTTTATCTTTACTGTATGGTTTCCTTTCTTTTCGTAATATTCCTGCCGCCTGCTCTGCCTGGCGGAGTCTGCAGCTCATCCCCTGCGGATTGTTTCGTTTCCATTGTAATCAATATCAGTCGTTTTATCAAGCAAAGATAGGTCTTTCATCACTGCCCGGATTCACGAGTCTGTCTGTTCCGTCATCCATTTCCATCTTGTGTTTTATCAATCATAATGAGGAAAACCAATATTATGCGGCATCAGGAATATCAGTCTGTTCATCCAGTTCTGGTCTTGGGAAATTCTCGGGATCCTCAAAGACACGGTGCCAGGCACCGTGTCTTCCGTGTCTTTTTTGTGAACTCATCAAAACTCATCAAAACACCATCTGTATAAGTACCATATATACTGCTGTCCCTGTGAGGATACTGATCAGAGAGTTCCATTTCCAGACCTGTACACCTGCGACGCAGACTGCAGCAATCAATTCCGGGATGCCAAAGGGATGTGCATAACAATCCTGTCAGTGCCGGAACATGGTCTTTTGTTGTAAGCCACTGTTCTGTGTATGCTGCAATAAATAACGCCGTCATGGAAAATTCTATCCCTGCTGTGGAAAAGGGCAGAACTGCCCCAGCAGGCTTCCAAGGATGCTGCCCGTGACCCAGTAGCAGTGATTAAACAGGGATACGAAGAATCGGTATTGATTCAATTGATCCGGCATAGATCAGCAGGCTCATGGATGCTGTCCACAAGACCCCGTATCCGGCATTCCGCATAAGAATACCAAATCCGATACCCAAAACCACATAACCTGCCAGAACAGGAATCGATCGATAAAATGCTTGTCTGATTGTCTGCTTGTTCATAGATGTTTTTCCTCCTGCCGGGCGGGTCCTTTTGCCGGGCGGTCCTTTTACTCTATCCTGAACTCCGGCATTTGGGGCACTTCGGATATATCTTCCCCCATCTGGCCGCCTGAGGATTCGACCTGGATCTGCAGGTTCTTATCCACCTTGATCTGATAGGTCAGACGTGTGTACAGGCTCTCCTCATCCCAGGGCTGCTTATAGAGAAAGTCGATTTTTGTGCGCCCTTCCTTTTTGGGAGTCAGTGTAAATGTTTCCTTTCCGCCAACGCCTACCATCTGCTCTGTAGCTCCTTCGACAGTATCCTCCTTATATTCTGAGGAAATGTCAAAGATTTCCGGGGCTTGTTCCACGATCCACTGATATCCTGTTGTAGGATTGGATTCCAGGGTTAAAATGGCTTTCTGAGGCTTTTTGGCCTTGCAGCCAGTCAGGATGAACAGAAGCAGCAGCACTCCTGCTGCAAGAAATGTTTTATGTCTTCTCATTTGAGTATCCTCCTCCCATAAATCATTTTATTCTTTCTCCATTCACAAGGACCACATTCATGTTCTCCACTTCAACCTTCTCCCATACACCCTCAACGACATAAGGCTCGTTTGCCAGGTATTCATCCAGGGCAGCACGGTCAGGGAACTCCAGGATCAAAGCAGAGCCCTTCATCTGTCCCTCATCATCCAGCAGGCCGCCGGCGCAGATAATCTGCCTGCCAAGTTTCTTCATTCCTTCCAGGTGACGCGGCCGGACAGCCATTCTTTTTTCCAGCATATCTTTTCCATCGTAAGCCTTAATCATAAATTGCATCTCTTCATCTCCCTTTTACGCTGATCATATTGTAAATTCATATTTCCGTTCAAAAAAATACAGATTCATTTTTGCAACACATAGTAATATAAGTCCGGATTGCCCTGCTGCATTCGCAGCTCACCACAATCTCTTTTTTCAAATGTATATTGGAATCAAATATACTTAGACAGTCTTCATCATAAATAATTGGAGATCTCATTGACTCCTCACCGTCGACTCTTTCCACAGTCCTTTTACAAAAGGCACAAGATACACCAGGACTGTCACCGCTGTGCTGATAGGAAAGGCAAGACCGATTCCGGCGACCCCGAGTCCCGCAGTGGTTCCAAGGAGAATACACAAGGGAATCCTGGATATGACGGAACCTGCTGTATTTGCCAGGGCGATGACACCGGTATGCCCGGTCCCGGCAAATACTCCTCCCAAGCAATAGGCAAGAGGCATCACCAGCATATAATCCCAGCAATGCATTTTCAGATAACGGGTTCCCATGGCGATGGTCTGGGGATCGGTAGTAAAAAGACCGATGAGCCTGTCTCCGAAAAACCACCACAGGCCGACGATACAGGCGGAATAACATACCGTGATCAGCAACGCCATCCGGAAGGTGGCCATCACCCTGTCGAGCCGCTTAGCTCCCATATTCTGCCCGATCATCACGGTTTCTGCAGAGTTAATGGCAATAATGGGCAGAATGAAGATGACATTTAGTTTCGCACACACCCCCACT
>CAMOZD010000075.1 GCA_946630645.1 uncultured Lachnospiraceae bacterium | reverse complement strand
TTCCGCTTTCGCCCATAATCAGAACTCCCTCACCATAGACATCCACCAGCACTCCGTGAATGGAGATGCGGGGTGCCAGTTCTTCACTGAGCCAGCGCACCGTGGCCGCAATGAAATCAGAGGTGGACATATCTGTCTGCAGAATGGGCACCCCGTGCTTTTCAGCCACATTGAGCATACGGTCGCAGGGCTCTAAATTCCTGCAGAAAACAACGCAGGGCATCTTAAAACCAAAAATCGTCTCATAGATGGGAAGAATCTCATCATCATCCTTCTGCTGGAGATAGGAATGCTCCACATTACCGATCACCTGGATCCTGTCAGAGTCGAAATGGTCAAAAAAGCCTACCAGCTGCAGAGCCATACGGTTTACGCCGGATTGATTGATTTTTATTTCTGAAATATCAATGTCTGGGAGTATATTCTTAAGATGCATTTTTTCAATTAAATCAGTCAGTTTTACCCGGTACATAACTTCCTCCTTATTCCAAAACGGCATCTGTCTACATTATCATAACACATAGCCGCGATTATTAGAAGAATTTTTGTAGACCTGCCGGAATCTGAATCAGGTCTCCTATTTCCAAAAAAACCTTGCCAACCGGCTTTCCGGATCATTCCCGGGTCTGCCTGACCTGGCTCTCCCGGTCGTGAAAAAAATCATAGATATCCCGGGCCACCCGGCCTGTGATGCCCTCCACGACCTCAAGCTCCTCCACAGATGCTTCCCTGATCTTCCCGATATCCTTGAAATGCTTCATGAGGGCCTTGCGCCTGGCCGGTCCCACACCTTTGATCTCATCGAGAACTGAGTGGACCTGGTCTTTACCCCGCAGGTTCTTATGGTATTCTATGGCAAATCGGTGGGCCTCGTCCTGGAGTCTGGTAATCATGCGGAAAGCCTCCGAATTCCTGGGAAAGGGAACAATCTCATTGTTGTAGTAAAGCCCTCTTGTCCGGTGGAAATCATCCTTGACCATGCCACAGACAGGGATATCCAGCTTCAGCTTTTCCAGAACTTTGAGGGCGATATTGACCTGGCCCTTGCCACCGTCCATCATAAGAATATCAGGCAGCCGGTTAAAACTGCCCAGACTCTTGTCCAGTCCCTGCTCCTCAATCCTGGCCTGCTCTTCCAGGCCATGGGAAAAGCGCCGGGTCAGGGCCTCGTCCATGCAGGCATAATCGTTGGGTCCCTGGACGGACCTGATCCGGAAACGCCGGTAGTCACTTCTCCTGGCTTTTCCCTTTTCAAAAACCACCATGGATGCCACATTTTCATAACCGTTGGTGTTGGAAATATCAAAGGCCTCCATCCTGTTGAGACCGGATATGCCAAGAAGGGCCTCCAGTTCCCGGACGGCACCGACCGTTCTGGCTTCCTCCCTGCGCAGCTTCTCCCGGTCCTTTTCCATGACATTCTCCGCATTTTCCCGGACCATGGCAACCATCTTCTGCTTGCTTCCCCTCTTGGGTACCAGAAAGGTCATCCTGGACCCCCGCCGCTGGGTCAGCCAGCTTTCCAGGATCTCCTTATCTTCAATCTCCGTCTGCAGGTGGATCTCCCTGGGGATATAGGGGGTGCCTACATAAAACTGTTTTACAAAATCCGTGAGAATCTCCCCGTCACTGCTGTCGCCGATCCCGGTCATATGGAAATTATCCCTGCCCAGCAGCTTGCCGTCCCGGACAAAAAAGATGGCCGCCACGGCCTCGTCATCCCGCCGGGCCAGGGCAATCACATCCCGGTCCTCCATATCCGTCCGGTTAATCTTCTGCTTCTCCCCGATCCTGCGGACATTATCTATCAGGTCCCGGTATTCTGCGGCCTGCTCAAAATCAAGGGCTGCCGCTGCCTTCTTCATCTTTTCCTCCAGGGAAGAGATCAGTTCTGAATCCTCACCGTTAAGAAAGCGCAGGGCCTGGTCCACATGGTCCCGGTATTCCTCTTTGGACACCGTCCCCTGGCAGGGAGCCAGGCACTGTCCGATCTGGTGGTAAAGACAGGGTCTGTCCTTGCCGATCTCGGCAGGAAGAGACCGGTTACAGCTTCGGATCTGATAGCATTTCCTCAGCAGCTCAATGGTATCCTTCACGGCCCCGGCACTGGTGTAGGGCCCAAAATACCTGGCCTTGTCCCTCTTGGGCCTGCGGCAGAAAAGAATTCTTGGATAATCCTCCTGGACAGTCACCCGGATGTAGGGATAGCCTTTGTCATCCTTTAACATGGTATTATAGTGGGGCCGGTGTTCCTTGATCAGGTTACATTCTAAAACCAGGGCCTCCAGCTCTGAGTTGGTAATAATATATTCAAAATATGCGATATGGGAAACCATGTGGGCAATCTTTATACTTTTATTGTAACCACTTTGAAAATACTGTCTGACCCGGTTCTTCAAAATGCGGGCCTTACCCACATAAATAATCTCATCCTTATCGTTGTGCATGAGGTAAACACCCGGTTTGGCAGGCAGTTTTTTCAGTTCCTCCTGGATGTCAAAATCCATAGTGTTCTCCCTTCCTCTGATTTCTCAACGTATTTAAACCGGGAATCCTTTGCCCTGCCTGTCCTGTTCGGACAGCCGGGTCTTCAGGGATCCCTTCCTGTGTGGAAAATCCCTGCCGACTCCGGCCGGAGGGCCTGTCAACAGGGATTTGTCATCTTTTTTTACAGCTTGGCTTCCACCAGGGCTAGCTTAGTGCCGGGTCATCCGGATGAGTCTCTGCCGGGGTCTCTGCCTGGGCTGCCGGCCGGGCCTCTTCCGGGCCCTCTGCCTGGACTGCCGGACGGGCCTCTGCCGAGGCCTTTGCCTGGGCTGCCGGCCGGGTCTCTTCCGGGCCCTCTGCCTGGGCTGCCGGCCGGGCCTCTTCCGGGCCCTCTGCCTGATTCCTGTTAAAAGCCTCTTCCAGCTCCTCATCCTTCTGCTCGTAACGCTCAAAGATTTCCATGAATTCCTTGCCCGTAATCGTCTCCTTTTCAATCAGGTAACCGGCGATCTCATGCATGACCTCCTGGTGCTGGGCAATGATGTTCTTGGACCTCAGATAAGCCGCCTTAAGGATCTGCTTCACTTCTTTATCAATAAGAGCACCTGTCTCATCAGAACAGTTCAAGGCTGCCCTGCCGTCGAGATACTTGCTCTCTACCGTCTCTAAAGCCATGAGACCAAAGGTCTCAGACATACCATACTGGGTCACCATGGCCCGGGCGATCTGGGTCGCTCTCTCAATATCATTGGAAGCACCGGTGGTGATGGAATGGAAGATAACTTCCTCCGCCGCCCGGCCTCCGAAAAGAGTAACCAGCTCTCCCAGCATCTGGTCCTTGCTCATGAGGTATTTCTCCTCCTCAGGCACCTGCATGGTATAGCCCAGGGCTCCCATGGTTCTTGGCACAATGGTAATCTTCTGGACAGGCTCTGCATGCTTTTGTACGGCAATACAGAGGGCGTGACCTACCTCGTGGTAGGCGACGATCTTCTTCTCCTCCTCGCCCAGGATCCGGTCCTTCTTCTCCTTGCCGGCGATAACAACCTCCACCGCCTCGAAGAGGTCCTGCTGGGATACGGCATTCCGTCCGGCCTTAACAGCACCCAGGGCCGCCTCATTGATCATGTTGGCCAGGTCCGAACCCACTGCTCCGGATGTGGCCAGGGCAATGGCATCCAGGTCCACGGTCTCATCCATACGGACATTCTTGGAGTGAACTTTGAGAACTTCCACACGTCCCTTGAGATCAGGCCGCTCCACGATAACCCGGCGGTCAAACCGTCCCGGTCTCAGCAGAGCCTTATCAAGAACCTCCGGCCGGTTGGTAGCCGCAAGAATCACAATACCCTTGGAGGAATCAAAACCATCCATCTCTGCCAGGAGAGCATTCAGAGTCTGCTCCCGCTCATCATTACCTCCGCCATAGCGGCTGTCACGGCTCTTGCCGATGGCATCAATCTCATCGATGAAGATAATACAGGGAGCCATCCCCTGGGCCTGCTTAAACAGGTCCCGGACACGGGATGCGCCGACACCGACAAACATCTCCACAAAATCAGAGCCACTCAGGGAGAAGAAAGGCACATTGGCCTCTCCGGCCAGGGCCTTGGCCAGCAGGGTTTTTCCTGTTCCGGGAGGGCCCACCAGCAGGGCTCCCTTGGGGAGTCTGGCGCCGATCCGGGTATATTTCTGCGGGTTGTGAAGGAAGTCTACCATCTCGGTCAGGCTCTCCTTGGCCTCGTCCTGGCCGGCCACGTCGGCAAAGGTTACGCCGGTCTTTTTTTCCACATAGACCTTGGCGTTGCTCTTGCCCACACTGCCCATCATTCCGCCGCCTCTGCCGATTCCCCTCATGACAAAATACATGAGACCGTAAATCAGGACAAAAGGCAGCAGATAGCTGACCAGTACGGAGGCCAGCATGGAGGTCCCGCTGGTATCTGCCTTCTCAAACTCCACTTCTGCGTCAGTCAGTCTGTTGACCAGGGCATAATCGCCGGCGAGGGGGATGGTATAATAAGAAGTCTTCACCAGGGGATTACTCTGCTCCTTGGGTTCGAAAACGATCTTGTTATCCTGGATCTCCACCCTGCTGACCTGCTTCTTGTCCAGCATCTCCAGAAACTCACTGTAGCTTTTCTTTACCTGCTCACCATTCCGGTAGCGGTTCATCACCGTCGTAAAGAGAACTGTGATTCCCAGACACACCACCAGCATGGCAATGAGGGACCGGATCTTCTTGTTCCGGTTTTCATTATTATCTCTTTTCTTGTTATTCATCTAACCTCTTTCTACTCCTAAAGCTTCTTCAGGGCCTCCATGGCATCCTTCATATAATCATTCTCCAGGAATTCAATCTTTCCTTCATCACAGGCGGCTGCCAGGGCTGTGTCCACCGGAAGCTTGGCCAGGACAGGCACATCATAAAACTTGGCAATCTGTTCAATATTGCTCTCACCGAAAATCTTGATCTGCTTACCACAGTCCGGACATACGACATAACTCATATTTTCCACGATACCCAGGATAGGAATCTGCATCATCCTTGCCATATTGGCAGCCTTCTCCACAATCATTCCTACCAGTTCCTGGGGAGAAGCCACGATAATAATACCATCCAGGGGCACAGACTGGAAAATAGTCAGAGGCACATCACCGGTTCCCGGAGGCATATCAATGAACATATAGTCGATATTATTCCAGAGGGTCTCACCCCAGAACTGCTTGATCACGCCGCCCAGGACCGGTCCTCTCCAGATTACCGGGTCCGTCTCATTGGCCAGCATCAGATTGACGGAAACCATGTCTATTCCCAGGGCCGTTGTAGCCGGAAGGATCAGTCCGTCCGGGCTCCCCACCAGATTCTGGTGAACGCCAAAAGCCATGGGGATGGAAGGTCCTGTGATATCTCCATCGAGAATGGCTGTCTTAAAGCCTTCCTTCATGGACGCTACAGCCAGCAGGGATGTCACCATGGACTTGCCGACACCACCCTTACCGGACACGATACCTATGACCTTCTTTACGGAACAGCCCGGTGCCAGCTTCACGGAAAAATCTGTCGGGGCTCCCTGTCTTGAAGCGCAGTCGCTTACTCCACATGTATCACAATTATTAGTACAGTCGCTCATAGTGTTACCTTCTTTCCTCCAATTATAATGTTAAAAATAATGCTAAATGTAAAATGTCAATCCTTTTAAATATTTTTAAGTGAATATCCTTCTTCCAGCCTACAAAATCAGTCACCCAGGGCCTCCAGAAGTTTCCCTATATTGGCCTTGATGTCTCCCCCGAAAGCGGCGGATCCTGTCACAAAAACATCGGCACCACAATCTGCGATCCTCCTGATGTTAGACACTTTCACTCCTCCATCCACCTCGATGTGGATATCCAGGCCCCTCTCCTCAATCATCCTGCGTAGACGGCGGATCTTCTCATCACAGTAGGAAATATATTCCTGTCCGCCATAGCCGGGATTCACCGTCATGATCAGAACCATGTAGAGGTCCGGCAATACATAATCAAGCACCTCTAATGGTGTGGCCGGATTCAGGGATACAGCCGCCTTCTTTCCGCATGCTTTAATCTGGTGGATGACCCGGTCCAGGTGGGTACATGCCTCAGCGTGCACTGTAATGATATCAGATCCCGCCTCAGCGAACCCTTCAATGTATCTTCCCGGCTCCTTCACCATGAGGTGAACATCAAAAACTGCGTCAGTCACCGGCCGCAGAGACTTGATTACCGGAATTCCAAAGGATATCTCTGGAACAAAGGTTCCATCCATGACGTCAATATGGATAAAGTGAGCCCCGGCTTCCACTGCCAGATTTACATCCCTGCCTAAATTCGCAAAATCTGCCGCCAGAATTGACGGTGATAACATCTTCATAAATTCATCATTCCTTTCTGCTTCTGCAATCCACCTGATCAGAGTAGGCCAGATCAAGATAAATTTCAGAGAGTTACAAAAGCTCAAATTACATCATATCACAAAAACACTTTTCTTAAATGGAAAAAATAAAAAGGAGAATATTATGAG
>CAMOZD010000074.1 GCA_946630645.1 uncultured Lachnospiraceae bacterium | reverse complement strand
TAGTTCATCATGGAGAAGATACCCTTCTTCATCTCCCCGCCGTACCATGTGTTGAGGATCACCTGCTCACGGCTGGTTACATTGAAGACAATTGCGGTCTCAGAATTGAGGCCCAGCTCCTTGTAGTTCTCAACCTTGGCCTTGGAAGCTGTGTATACAACGAAATCCGGTTCATAAACCTCCAGCTCTTCTGCTGTGGGACGGATGAACATATTTTTTACGAAATGTGCCTGCCAGGCAACTTCCATGATAAAGCGGACTGCCATGCGGGTGTCCTTGTTAGTGCCGCAGAAAGCGTCTACAACGTAGAGCTTCTTACCGGAGAGCTCCTTGATCGCCATTTCCTTGCAGGCTGCCCATGTCTCGGCGGAAGCAGGATGGTTGTCATTGGGATACTCAGGAGTTGTCCACCACACTGTATCCCTGGATGTCTCGTCCATGACGATGAACTTGTCTTTGGGGGACCGGCCGGTGTAGATACCGGTCATAACATTCACTGCGTCAAGCTCACTTAACTGGCCCTTGTCGTAACCGGTAAGGGACGGATCCATCTCAGCTTCAAAAAGCTCTTCATAGGAAGGATTGTGGATGATTTCTGTTGTGTCGGTGATACCATATTTTGTTAAATCGATTACAGCCATAACTAACCTCTTTTCTTAAATTAGAAAGTGTTCATACCTCCGGGTATGAGGGTTGATAAGGAACCATGTATTTGAATGCGGTAAACCGCAGATTCATCTAATGCCCTACATTATAAGCCTTAATCCCAGAAATACAATAAACGATTCCTGGCTTTTGCCTAATTATTAACAAATATTTGAGAGTGACCAGACTTAAAAAAGAATGTGCCACTAAAATACAGGCTATCAATTATTAATCTTTGAAGCAGATGAATCAAATGCTGTCAAAAGTTTCGGTTGATTCAATCAGACCAGACAGGTGGACCAGGATATCCCAGAGGACGACCCGGTAAAAATAATAGAGTATAAGGGCAATATAATTGCAAATTAACTATGTTTGACCCGGATTGTTATTATAATATGGAATAAGATGCCTGTCAAGCCAATATGAATTATCAAATAAGCCAGGCTTCATTTTGTGGCTTGTTATTTTTTTCACTGAAATGCGGCAGGCTTATATGAGAAAATAGAAAGGTTTCATTTGAAAAGAATCGTGAAAGTGAACAGTATTTTACTGGATCAGGCACTGGATGCCGAATTTTTCCGCAAGCTTCCTGGAAGCGGTATTCTCTTTCTTCAGGCTGACCCTGATGGGGAGGTTGGGGTAGAGCTTGCTCAGGTAGTCCAGGAGGACAGGCAGGACCTCTGTCCCTATCCCCTGGCGCCGGTAATCCTTTTTCAGGGAGTAACCGATTTCAATATAGTCGTCTTCGGGCGTGTTAAAGCCCACCAGGCCCAGGAAGGACCGGGTCTTTTTGTCGATGACGGCGTAGAAGCCCAGGTTGAAAAGGGAATACTGGTTGGAAATGTAGGCCTTGAGAAAAGTTTCGCAGTGGATCTCTCTGAGTCTGGAAGTCATGTACTCAGGCGGAAAGAAGAGGGCGTCACTGTTCTTAAGGTTGTCCGTGTCCAGCTCAATCAGGTCATTAAGGTCTGCCATGGATAATTCCCTGAGGATATAATTGGGGCTTTGACCCACCTGCAGGGGCAGACGGTAGTAGCGGCAATAGATTTCTTCGAGAAAGTCCGGGCTTATGAGATCAGCCGGCAGGTCTTCTTCCTCCAGCCGGATCATGTAGGGGGTGCCGAAGAGAGATTCGCCTTTGTTGAAGGGGTGGGAGACGGCTATGACAGGAAGGCCGCACTGACTCGCTTTTTTGATCAGAGCATCCCTGTCACAGAAGATAAATGTCCGTCTCGAGTAAAAATCTTTGAAATGTAAATCTTCATTATTGTGGAATTCTATGTTATAGTTATAATAATATTTTTTTAATGAGAGACCGACCGCTTTTTCCTTCGGGAAGGCTGTGTAGAACAGCAGGGTGTACCGGGGGATATTTTTCATGAAAACGCACCTTTTTTCATATCTGCAGCAAGGGATTTTAGAAACTTGACAGACCGGTATGGCGCAGATTTTCCAGGAAGTATAAGCCGGGTGCAGGCCTGCGGTTACAAGCGGAATTCTGTCTGCCCTTATAATATGATAAGTGGGGCAAAAGGTCAATATCAGTCGGGCTCTCCTGTGAATCCTACCGCTGGATTCACCTTTAATTATGTACATTTACTCTTGGAGCTAAGAATTGCATGGGTCTGTGAAGACCGGCAGACTCCTGCAGGATCCATGATTTGATAGAATTACTTTTGGAGGAAGCTATGTCAGAAGAGAATCGAAGCAAAGACCTTGAACAGCCAGTCACATCTTCTAATGCTCCGGGCAATGGACCTCTCCACAAGAGGTATCAGCCTGAACAGGAGCCCCCCAGGAAGAAGCACCCCGTACTGAAGGCAATCGGACGCTTCTTTTTGCTTGTTATTTTCATTATTGTGTCCCTGGCTATGACCTTCGTCTATTCCATGTGGCATGAGGATTCCAGGACCACATCAGCGGGAGGTGAGGCGGTCAGGGTGACCATTCCCAAGGGGGCTACATCCAGGGATGTGGCTAAGATTCTCCAGCAGGATGGTATCGTCCGCTATGAGTACCCGTTTCTGGTCAAGCTTTATCTGTCCGAATACCGGGGCCGGATCCGCTATGGCACCTACCAGCTGACCAGTACCATGAGCCTTGAGGATATTCTAAAGATTATTACATCTACCGGCAATGAGCTGACCTTCAGTATTCCGGAGGGCTACACCATCGCCAGGGCAGGCCAGAAGCTGGAAGAGGAGGGTGTGATGACGGCCGCCGAATTCACCCAGGCCATGGAAAAGGCCGTGGACGGCTTTGCCTATGCCAGCATACTTCCGGGAAAAGACAAGGTCTTTTACCAGCTGGAGGGTTATGCATATCCAAGTACCTACTATCTGACAGAAGATATCACCGGTGAGGGGCTGGCTGACAAGATTCTGGCGGAATTCAAGATGCGTTTTACAGGCAGCAGGCAGGACCAGGCCAAGGCCATGAATATGACTGTGGAGGAAGTGCTGATCCGGGCTTCCATGGTCCAGATGGAGACCCAGAAGGAGAACGAGTTCCCGGTCATCGCCCAGATCATCCAGAACCGGCTTGATAAAAAGATGAAGCTCCAGTTTGATTCGACGGTGGTCTATGCCGTCACCAACGGTCTTTACGGCAAGGACCAGGTGCTCTACTCTGACCTCAAGTACGATTCTCCTTATAATACCTATCTCTATGAAGGCCTGCCTCCGGGACCCATCTGCAGCCCCAGTCTTAAGGCCATCGATGCGGTTCTGAATCCTGAGCCCAATAATTTCCTCTTCTTCCAGGAGGATGCTACAAAGAATGACGGTTCCAACCTCTTCTTTGAGACCTATGAGGAACATGAGGCGGCTTCAAAGACAGCTGAGAAGGCGCCTACGGCGGCTTCCACCCAGGCGGCGGCTTCCACTCAGGCGGAGCCTTCTACTCAGGCGGAATCTTCCAGCCAGGCACAGCCGGCCCAGGAAGAGACATCAGGTCAGTAAGCCGGTGAGCCGGACAGGGAAAAAGAGCAGGAGAAGAAGTAAAAGTAGTAAGAGAGTGTGGAAAGTGGATCTGCGCAGGGACTGAAGGATCCGGATAAGCATATAGTGATTATTACCAGGGATGAAATCTGATCAGGTTTCATCCCTTTTTTCAGCCAGTCAGGCTTTGCCTGCGGGCAGATTTTTCCGGGGATTTATTTTCATGAAAGCCCTGTTTAGGCGATTGCGTGCAGGAGAATGATTATCAGGAGATTTGCTTTTAAGGGATATGTACACCGGAATAATTATTTTATAAAAAGTGCTTCTATAATATATAATTTTTCTTTTAACAAAATTCATTTAACAATATTTTAACAATATTTAAGGAAAGGAAGTAGCTGTCTGTAACTGAAAATGATTTATAAGGGGGGAGCGTATGAAGGGGTTTTCTTTACGGGTCAGGGCTCTGGCCGGGACGGGACTGGCAGTCCTTGAGTGGAGATTGGGCCCGGTGGCCGGCACCCTGCCTGACCGGCTTATGGAATGGGTTTTTTTATGTATTATAGTCAGCACGGCGGTGATGGATGCCAGGACCATGGTGATTCCCGACCGCTACGTAAGGGAGCTTTTTATTCTGGGAGCTTGCCGGCTGGTCTGGCAGTGGATAGCCTGGGAGCCGGAAACCTGGGGCCAGGAGGCCCTTTTTGCATGGCCGGCCGGCCTTGTCCTGGACCGGCTGCTTGCCCTGGTCTGCCTGAGCCTGCCCCTTTTGCTCCTGGCAGCCGCCCTGCCCGGCAGCATGGGGGGAGGGGATATCAAATTGCTGGCGGCAGGAGGTTTCTATCTGGGGGTCAGGCTGCTGTTAGCTTCCTTCCTGGTCGCCATGGTTTTTGCCGGGCTTGCCGGGTCAGTCCTGCTGTTATCAGGCAGGGTCAGGCCGGGTGATGGGATTCCCCTGGGCCCCTTTCTTTGTGGGGGCATGGTGATGGCGCTTATAATGAAGGGCTGAAAACTTCCGGAGCCAGGGTTTTCTCTGCCGGAACCGGCCTGGTCTATCAATAATCAATAAAAGCTTACTGATAAAAAGTGTACTTTTTAGAGCTTAAATGGTAAAAAATTCCCTTTTTCCGGCGGGGAACCTGCACTGGATGAGAAACAATATCGTTTTTTCTTTACATCAAAATGAATTAATGATAAAATTGTGTCAAATTATAAACCATTACTATTACTAACCAAAAGGAGGAACTAATATGCCAAGAGCTAAACAGTCTATGGATGGAAATACGGCTGCCGCTCATGTCGCTTATGCGTACACTGACGTAGCTGCTATTTATCCTATTACACCGTCCAGTCCCATGGCTGATTCCATTGACCAGTGGGCAGCAGCAGGACAGGAGAATATTTTTGGCAATCAGGTTGTGGTAAGTGAGATGCAGTCTGAGGCCGGTGCAGCCGGTACCGTACATGGATCACTCGCAGCCGGAGCAATCACAACAACATTTACTGCTTCCCAGGGACTTCTGCTGATGATCCCGAATATGTACAAGATTGCCGCTGAGCAGCTTCCCTGTGTATTCGACGTATCAGCTCGTACCGTTGCTACCCAGTCCCTGAACATTTTCGGTGACCACAGTGATGTTTATGCATGTCGTCAGACTGGTTTCGCTATGCTGGCTGAGACCAATCCTCAGGAAGTTATGGACTTAAGCCCGGTTGCACATCTGGCAGCAATCGAGGGCAAGGTGCCGTTCATCAACTTCTTTGATGGTTTCCGTACCTCCCATGAGATCCAGAAGATTGAAAAATGGGATTATGAGGATCTGAAAGAAATGTGCAACATGGAGGCTGTTGAGAAGTTCCGTGCCCATGCACTGAATCCGGAGACACCGGCCATGCGTGGTTCCCATGAGAATGGTGACGTATTCTTCCAGCATCGTGAGGCATGTAACTCTCTCTATGACGCCCTGCCTGCAGTAGTAGAGAAGTACATGGCTAAGATCAACGAGAAATTAGGAACTAATTATGATCTCTTCAACTACTATGGTGCCGCAGATGCTGACCGTGTCATCATCGCTATGGGTTCCATCTGTGACGTGGCTGAGGAAGTTATCGATTATCTTACCGCCAAGGGTGAGAAAGTCGGCCTGATCAAGGTTCGCCTTTATCGTCCGTGGGTATCCTCCGCACTGCTTAAGGTTATTCCTGAGACAACTAAGAAGATTGCTGTTCTTGACCGTACCAAAGAGCCGGGTGCTCTGGGAGATCCCCTTTTCCTCGATGTTGCCGTTACACTCCGTGAGGCAGGCCTCAATGATATCATTCTCACAGGCGGCCGCTATGGTTTAGGTTCCAAGGATACACCTCCGAGCTCCGTATTTGCAATTTACAAAGAGCTGGAGAAGGATGATCCCAAGCCACGTTTCACCATCGGTATCGTGGATGATGTGACCAACCTGTCCCTGCCGGAGGTTAAGCCGGCTCCGATCACATCCACTCCCGGAACTGTTGAGTGTAAGTTCTGGGGTCTCGGCGGAGACGGTACTGTTGGTGCCAACAAGAACTCCACCAAGATTATCGGTGACCACACAGATAAGTTTATCCAGGCTTATTTCCAGTATGACTCCAAGAAGACCGGAGGTATCACCATCTCCCATCTCCGTTTCGGCGACAACCCGATCAGGAGCCCATACTACATTAACCAGGCTGACTTCGTAGCATGTCATAACCCATCCTACGTTGTTAAGGGTTACAAGATGGTTCAGGACGTTAAGCCGGGCGGAATCTTCATGATCAACTGCCAGTGGACTGACGAAGAGCTGGATCACCACATGCCTGCAGCATCTAAGAAATATATCGCTGACAACAACATTCAGTTATACACTATCAACGCTATCGACAAGGCTATTGAGATTGGTATGGGCAAGCGTACCAACACCATCCTTCAGTCTGCT
>CAMOZD010000073.1 GCA_946630645.1 uncultured Lachnospiraceae bacterium | reverse complement strand
GGGCTATGATTGGAATTCTCTCACTGTCCGCCAGACCGGAAATCCTGATTTCACTGGTCGCTTCCAGACCGTTCATTATGGGCATACGGACATCCATGATAATAGCCTGGAAATGGAAGGGGCCTTTCTTACGGTATAATTCAACCGCTTCCCGTCCGTCCCTGGCCAGCTCTCCATGGATGCCCTTGGCCTCCAGGAGACGAAGGATTACTTCAGCGACGATTTCGTTATCTTCAGCCACCAGGACATTCTTGCCATAGAGCAGCCTGTCCTCGTAGGTGGTGATATTATTTTTCAGGAGCATGATCTGTTCCGGTGAGGCCAGATTGTAGGTGAGGGTAACGGTGAAGACAGTGCCCTCGCCCACATTGCTCTCACAGGAAATATCTCCATCCAGCAGGGAGACCAGGTTTTTGCAGATGAAGAGACCCAGGCCGGTTCCGCCTCTTTCCTCGTTGTCCTGGATATCCTGCTCGAAGGGGTGGTACATCCGCTGCTGGAAGACTTCACTGATTCCCTTACCCGTATCCCGGATGATATAACGGTGGCGGACCTTGCCGTCGGACAGGTATTCGACGTAGGTATCCATGGTAATGGTGCCGCCTGACGGGGTGAATTTGATGGAGTTGCTCAGCAGATTCATGAGAATACGTTCTACATGTTCCGTATCCATCAGGACATAGCGGTCTTCGCAGTGGTGAATGGTGCTCTGGAAGATGATGCCTGACTCCCGTGCCTGCTCACCAATGATGGTCCGGATTTCTTCCAGGAGGACCTTCTCCCGGACAGCCTTGCAGACCGATACCACTTTGCCGGCGTTGATCCTGCTGGTCTCGAGAATCTCTTCGATCAGACTCATCAGGTACTTGCTGGACATCTGGATCTTCTCCAGGTTATCCCTCATGGTCGGGGACATCTCTTCCTTTTCCAGACTCAGCTGCAACAGGCCCAGAATGGCTGTCATAGGAGTTCTCATGTCATGGCTCATGTGGGACAGAAAAGCCTCTTTTTCCCGGCCTGACTGGACAGCCAGCCGCAGGGCCTTGGCCATCTCGTCAATCTGCTGCTGATCATCAATCTGCTTGGTTGTATCTACAAAGGTAAGTACCAGGCCCTCTACATCATTTTTCTCCTGGAGCCGGTAGGGGGCGATACGGATCAGGTAGGTCCGGCCGTTGATGGAAGCACAGTGTTTCTCCAGGGCTTCCTCCTCGGCCAGTACGGTCCGGCACAACTCCAGCAGGTCTATGGTGGCAAAGTTGAAGGACAGGTAACGGAGTGACCGGCCCACATCCTGGTCTGCCACCTTGAATTCCGAGGAAATGTATTCTGTAAACTTCCTGATATTTAAGTCCCGGTCTACCATGAGGATTCCCACCAGGGTCGTGGAGAGGAAGTTGGCCAGGTCATTGTTGACACCCACAAGCTCATTTACTTTGGACTGGTATTCCGAGTTAACTGTGTAGAGCTCTTCATTGACTGACTGCAGTTCTTCGTTGGAACTTTGCAGTTCCTCATTGGCAGTGAGCAATTCTTCGTTGGCAGCCTGGAGCTCGGCATTTACCGACTCTAACTCAGTGACCGTCTGGCTCAGATTATCCTGGGAGACATTGAGCTCACGCTCCAGGTTGGCAATCCGCTGGGCGGCTGCCGTGTCTATCTGGTACTCCCTGACATTTCCTTCGATGACCCGGTTATCCCTGATAAAAGATACAGAAGTGAATTCTGTCAAGGTGTCATGGCGGTCATAGATGGGCTGGGCCACGATGGAGATTTTCTCTACACTGTCACCCAGCATAATGGGAACAGAGTCATAGATAATCTTGCTCTGGTTGGTCCTTGAATCCTTGATCAGGGTGGAGATGGCTATCTTCAAATCTGTCCGGATCAGGGTGTAGATATCTGTGGAAAAGACCCCCACGGGAATGGACAGGAAGTCTTTGCAGTCACCATAAGTTCTCCAGACCTCATTCTTTTCGTTGATCAGAATGGTGGCCGGCATGAGGGATTCCAGTACATGGGTGTCGATGTCGTTGGAATTATACTGGACCTCTACCTCCTCATACTGAGGCACATTCAGTACATCTAAATTGCTGTCCATGGTCCGGATGGAATAGTTGTAGTTATGGGTGGTCGGCAGTTTTCCTGACATATTATGAATGAAGATCTTCTCATTGGCGCAAAGCAGGCGGAAAATATCATCGTAATCAATGACAGATTCAGACCTGCCCAGGAAAAGGTAGCCGCCGTCATTCAGGGCCATGTGGAAGATGCCGAAGAGGTTGCGCTGGAGCACAGCCTGGAAATAAATCAGCATGTTCCGGCAGCTGATCAGGTCCAGCTTGCCGAAGGGCGGATCCTGGAATACATTGTGCTGGGCGAAGATGATCATCTTGCGCACATCGTGGCGGACCATATATTTATTGCCCTTGCGGTTGAAATAGCGGCTGAGTCTGTTGACACTGACATCATCGATGATGTTGTCGCCGTAGATTCCTCTGCTGGCAACACCGATGGCGTCCATATCCAGGTCCGTGGCAAAGATTTTGACATCCCGGCGGATGCCCAGTTCATCCATGACCTCCATGAAAAGGATGGCAATGGAGTAAGCTTCCTCACCGGTGGAACAGCCGGCTACCCATACACGGATGGCCCTTCCCGCCGGTGTGTCCTTAATCAGGGACTTGATTACGGTGTTCTTCAGAACCTCGAAGTAATCCTGGTCCCGGAAAAAGCTGGTAACACCGATCAGAACCTCCTTGGAGAGCAGCTTGGCTTCGTCGGGATTATTAGACAGGTAATTAACATACTCCTTGAGATTACGGTTGTGGGTCACCACAAGGCGTCTTTCAATCCTGCGGAGGATTGTGGTCTGTTTGTAATAAGCGTAATTTATGTTGGTCACACTCTTTAAAATAGAGAAAATCTGTGACATAAGATCATGGTCCTGGACCTGCAGTCTCTGCTCAGCGGTAATCAGGGAGGCAGAGATGTGGGCCATCTCTCTGGCGATGCTGTCCGGGTTCTGGATCAGGTCCACAAATCCGGTGGAGATGGCATTCCGGGGCATGCCGTCAAATTTAGCGCTTTCCGGAGCCTGGACTATGATGACACCGTTCTTTTCCTTGATGGACCGGATACCGTTGGTACCGTCAGAGCCGGTTCCGGAAAGAATGACCGCCACTGCCCGGTTTTCGTAGGAGTCGGCCAGGGACCGGAAGAAAATATCAACCGGGTGGTTGATTTTGCTGAAATCATACTCCTTCAGGTGCAGGGTATCCCCTTCGATCTCCACGTTATATTTGGGAGGGATCATGTAAATGTGGTCTCTCTCAACAACCATGCCATCTCTTACCTGAGTGATGGGCATAACTGTATATTTACCCAGGATATCAACCAGCATGCTCTTGTGGTTGGGAGCCAGATGCTGGATGATCACAAAGGCCATCCCCGTGTTGCCTGGAAGAAAAGTGAGAAACTGCTGAAGTGCTTCCAGACCTCCGGCGGAAGCGCCGATTCCCACTACACAGTTAGGGTGATGGACATCCTGGTTTCTGGTTTTTGGGTTAAATTCGTAGCTCATTCCGATTCCTCCCTTGCAGCGAATTATGGTTTCCTGGCTTATTAGTTATCCTGCAGCAGATGAAGACAGTCATATAGTGCCGTCCGTGCCTGTCTGTAATGGGACTGCAGGGAGGGTGACGGCGGGCTGGTCCGCAGGTCATCAAGAATCTTGGAGAAGGAAGCTACAATCGGCGTCAGGCCGAGAGTGACGGCGGATCCTTTTAATTTGTGTGATGCTTCAAAGGCTGTTGTGTAGTCCTGTTCAATCATGGCTTTTTCCAGTACAGGGATATTGGAATCCTCGAAAAATGTCTTTAGAAGCTTCAGGTAGAAGGATTCGTCGTCAAGCATACGGTGAAGGGCATTGTCCACATCGTATCCCTGGCTTCTCATAATATCAAGTCTCTGTTTCAAGTCTACCACTACCTTTCTACTTGTCTGTGCACCGGCACATATGCAGGGATTAAAATGTTGCTGCCTGTTCAATGATGTGCCTTGTGGAATATTTTCCCTCTTTGGGATGCTTTTCTTTTGTATGAAAACAGAAGGAATATTAAAAATAATTAATATGATATAAAAATTTGAGATATTTTGCTAGTAATATTATATAATATTATTTAAAAATATGCTACTATTAGAAGGTAACTCTGTGGTAAAATATTGTAGACAGGAGGTGTTAATGGTAATTTGACTATCATTTGAAGCAAAATGCAGATGAGAGACAAAGAAGGGTATCAGTTTCAAAAGTATAATATTGAGTAAACGGCTTTTGTTGATTTTAATTGCGTGGCTAATATGGGGGTAATGATTATGGCTAAAGGAGCTGACTTGCTGGTAAGTAAAGACAAAAAAACTGCCAGTTCCAATACAGAGGCTTATTCAAAAGAGCAGGAGGCTGCTGGGGCTGTCCTGAAGGATGATATGACCCTGGAAGAAAAAACGGGGGTGTCATACCGGCTCATGACTCTTTTGGGAAGGGATATCCGGACGCAGCTGCACTCGATCCTTGGTCTTACAGAGATTTATATGGATGGCGATGTCAGTGACAGGAATCAGATAGGGGAGCTCTATGGAAAGATGCTCATGTCTGAGAGTCAGATTATGGATATTCTTGATGATACTCTTGAGATTGGAAATCTTATGCAGGGGGATGAAGAACCGGGCAGGGACCTGGTGTCTATCTTTGAGATCCTGGCTAACCTGGAGGATGATCTGAGTAACAGGCTTGCCTTAAAGGGAATCACTCTCTCGGTGGAGACTGAGGAGATCGGACACACGGAAGCACTGGTGGATGAACAGTTATTTTACGGAGTTCTTCTCAGGATGAGCAGGTTCCTGGTCCGTAATATGGCAGAGGGCGGTATGCTGATGATTGCCATGAAGGAAGAAGAGGAGGAAGGAGATTCCTTTAAGACAGTGATAAGCTTTCAGGCGGATCCTTGTGCCATCGGTCTGGAGCAGATGAAGCAGATGCTGCGGCACTATGACAAGATTTCAGGGGAGATTCAACGGAAGAGGGATGAGATTGACCTGGGTCTCGTAGTGGTGAAGCGCTACCTGAAGGCTCTTGGGGGAACCATTTCCTGTGAGGAGTCAGAGGAAGGGAAACTTACCCTGACCATAAACGTGAGTATGGGTGTCCCGGCCTTTGGGGAAGAGAGACAGGTATCCCATAGAGGCAGGGAAAAGGTGGTTCCGGACTTGTCCGGCATGAAGGCCCTGATTGTAGATGATGATATGATCAATCTGGAGGTAGGTGTCAGGCTGCTGCAGAATACAGGTCTTGAGGTCAGCGGGGCTTCCAGCGGCAAAGAAGGACTGCAGATTTACGAAGATGCCCAGGGAGCTTTTGATGTGGTGCTTCTGGATATCCGTATGCCGGGTCTCAATGGTCTGGATCTGGCCAGAAGAATCCGGACCAGTTCTGTGCCTGGAGGCAGCAAGGTGCCTATTATCGCCATGTCGGCCAATGCTACCGAGGAAGATATTGACCTCAGTCATGAGGCGGGAATTGATCTTCATATGATCAAGCCTATCGAATCCTGGCGGCTTTATGGCGCTTTGACAGATTATCTGAAAAAATAATATGGAATAATACGGACTTTAAACCGGCAGCCGGGAATGCCTTATTTATAAGGCATTCAGACTGCCGGTTTTTTAATTCATAGGAACTTCTCCGGGTCCCTCAAAAGAAGTTCTTTGATTTCTGCTGAATAAAAAATGCTCCGGGGGATGTGCCTGCGTTCGTAATATTACGAGCCAGGGGTTTACATTTTCAAAGAGCTTCTTTTGTGGGATGATAGAATAATATAAAAGGGAGGAGTGGGCCCTCTGTAGAGGACCGGTGTGTCGGACCAGGAAAGGATTAAAGCTATGAAGTTAGAGCAGGTAAATGCCTTATGGAAAACTTATAAAGAGAAATATGGACTGGACAGTCCGGTCATGATTGAAGAGGTGGCCTATGATGCTCCTGATAATGTGGAGGCCTTCTTTGACCTGATTGAGTTGCTGCAGGAGAAGTATATCCTGCATATGACCAGGAGAACCCATCTTTACAGGCCTGACTTTGTCCTTTTTATCGTGACCCATGAATTCACTCATTTATATGATTTCCTGACCTGTCCTTTCCCGGTAGATGACCATGAGAATCTTTTCCTTTACATGAATGCTTATTCAGAATACCATGCCTGTCGTTTGACTTTAGAGTATCTCCTTGAGGATATCTCCTATTTTAACAGGGATAAGACCAAGGAGAGAAAGCCGGAGAAAAAGGTTTATGTCAATAAAAACCAGATTCCGGCACCCTTCCGGGAGATTTCCATAAGAAGACTTTTGGAGGAGGGCCTTTTCCGGACAAAGATCGCCTATGAGGAGTTCTATGTGACCACCCTGCCTAATCTTTTCGTCAACAGTTTCAGACAGCTGATGTATCTCTATGGTTACATTTCCCATTTTGAAAATGATATCCAGACCTTAGAGCAGACTTTAAGGGTCCTGCGGATTGATGACGGCAATTACCTGATGCTCTATGACGCCCTTAAGAAGGTGGATGTAGACCAGATTCTTCACTTTACCAAGGA
>CAMOZD010000072.1 GCA_946630645.1 uncultured Lachnospiraceae bacterium | reverse complement strand
CTACCATGGCAAATCCACTCTGCTGAAAGCTTTGGAGCAGGGGGTCTATAATCATATAGCCGGTGACGGAAGAGAGTATGTCCTGACCAGGGACGACGCAGTGAAGATCAGGGCGGAGGATGGCAGGAGTGTCAACCACACTGACATTTCCCTCTTTATCAGCAACCTGCCGGGAGGCCAGGACACCAGGGATTTTACCACGGAGAATGCCAGTGGCAGTACGTCCCAGGCGGCCAACCTGATTGAGGCCCTGGAGACCGGGTCCAGGCTGCTGCTCTTAGATGAGGATACTTCAGCCACCAACTTTATGATCAGAGACCAGGTCATGGCCAGACTGGTCACCGATGACCAGGAGCCCATCTGTACTCTTCTGAGGAGGATAAGAGGTCTCCGGGAGAAAGGAGGAATCTCCTTCATCCTGGTGGTGGGAAGTTCGGGAGACTATCTTTCTGTGGCAGACCTGGTTCTCCAGCTGGACCCCTATCGGGTAAAGGATGTGCCCCTGGCTGCCAGGGCCATCTCAGACCAGTCAGGTCTGACAGGCCAGTACCCGGCAGGGGAGGAGACCTACCGGGAGAGACCCCGGATTCTGGCGGCCGGCAGACCGGGCAGGACCAAGTGCAAGACTTCCGGAACGGATTCTGTTATCATTGACCGGGAAGTGATTGACGTGAGGTATCTGGAGCAATTGACAGAGCCGGAGCAGACTGTGGGTCTGACCTATCTGACAGCCTTGATTTATGCCAGGAAGACCGGGCCGGAGAATCTGAAGGTTCTTGTGGACCGGCTCTATGACAGGATAGAAAAGGAAGGTTTTCTCAGTGTAGTACCTCCAAATTACCCGGGAGGCCAGCCTGCCCTGCCCAGAAAGGCAGAGCTGATGGCCTGTCTGAGCAGATTCCGGATACTGAAAATGAAAACGGTGTAAAAGTATGTAGATTTGGTGAAGAGAATTGTTAATTTTCTGCATTAGTGATACATTATTAAGTGACAAATCTTAGATGATGCATACGTGAAATCTAATTAGAACTACAGAAACGAGAAAGGAATAACAATTATGAAGAAAAGATTATTGGGCGCTGGAGTGGTATTATTGACATTTTGTCTGCTGGCCGGCTGCGGCAGTTCCAAGTCCGGGCAGACATCCTCAGAGGCGACGACAGAAAGTGCCATGGCTAATGTTCCCGAGTACAAGGAGGTTGTGATTGATCATCCGGAGGAATATGTTAAGCTGGGCCAGTACAAGGGCCTCACTGTAGACAGTATTTCCTCAGAGGTTACTGATCAGGATGTGGAGAACGATCTTGAGAGCCTTGCTGAGAGTTATACAGAGTATCCGGAGGTTACGGACAGGAAGGATGTCAGAAAGGGAGACTTTATTAATGTTGATTATGTCTGCGTGATAGATGGCAAGGAGAATGAGCTTTACAGTGATACGGACATCGACATTGAGATCGGTGAGAATGAGCTTCTTGGCGAGGGCTTTGAGGATGTAAAACTCGATGATCAGCTGGTGGGTCATAAGGTTGGTGATACCATCAAGGTAACCTATAGCTTCCCCAAGGATTATGATGACGCGGAAGTGGCAGGTAAGAACTGTGAGCAGACCATAACCATCAAAAAGATTTCCGAGAAGAAGGTACCCGAGATCAACGATGCATTTATCCAGGAGAATACAGACTATAACACTGTAGACGAGTATAAGAAAGCCAAGAAGACGGAGCTCGAGGAGGCAGCCAAGGAAGAGGCAGACCAGACAGCCAAGGAGAATCTCTGGAATGCCATCCTTGAGAACGCAGAGATTATTAAGGATTTCCCGGAGGATATGACCAGCCAGGAGAAGGATAATCTGATTGCCAGCCAGGCTGAGACCGCAGAGGCTTACGGTGTGAGTGTTGAAGAGCTTTTCTCTACCTACTATGGCATGAATCTGGAAGACGCTGCCGTTGATAATCTTAAATATGAGTGTGTGATCAAACTGCTGCAGAAAGAGCTGAACATTGAGGTAAGCGACCAGGAGGTCGCGGACTATGTTGACGAGCTTGTCAAGAGTGAAGGCTATGAGAGCAAGGAAGCCCTTTACGAGGCTGGCCTCACAGATGAGAGTGTAGTATACAGTCTCACTTATGATAAGATTTCCGATGCCCTTCTTGCAGAGAGCAAGATCAATATCGTGGAGGCTCCGGAAACAGAGTACGGCATGGAGGACCTCTTTACAGAATAGGCCCGGGCTGAGACTGCATATTTCTCATAATTCTACGTAATAATATTCACATTTTATATGACTCCCTCTGATATACTTAAGGTATATTGGAGGGAGTTTATGCTTTCACAGATTAATGATTTATGGAAAAAATATAAAAAGGATCATGACTATGTCAGTGAGGTTGAGATTTCGGGGATCAGCTTTGATGCCGCTGACGGAGTGGAGGCATCCTTCGATCTTATGGAGATGCTGGAGGGTAATTATGTCCTCCACCTGACCAGGAGATTCCCTGTCTACCGCAGCGAGTTCGTCCATTTTCTGCTCATGCATGAGTTCACCCATCTCTATGATTTCCTGACCTACCCGGGGCCCAGACCGGGCATTGAGGACCTGAAGGAAAGGGACCGGAGGGAAGAAAATGTCAATACGGCTTCGGACCGGAAGATCTTCGGGGTCTACGGGGAGATTAATCTGCCGGAAAAGCCCTCCGGGGACAACCCCTTCGAGGGGGACACAGGCAAGCGGCTCTTTGACTATATGAATACTTATTCAGAGTACCATGCCTGCCAGACAGCCTTTAAGGATGTCATGAGGAATCTAAGGCCCGGCACAGCCATTGATGTGGATAAGAATCAGGTGCCGGCACCCTTCCGTGACATCTCCATAAAAAGGATGCTGAGCGGATGTCTTAGAAAAGCCCACGGGGCCTACCAGGAATTTGCCGTCATGCTGCTGCCCCAGATTTTTGTTATCTACTTCAGGCAGATCATGTATATTTTCGGTTACCTGTCCTTTTTCGACCATGCCAGTGACATCCTGTCCCAAACTTTTGATGTCCTGAAAATCGACAGTAACAGGGAGGATTATTTCCGGCTTTTTGAGGTCCTGAAGACCAGGGATATCGACAGGATTCTGGAGTACAGTAACAAGATCTACAGTGATTCCTATGTACCCTTTGTCAAAAATTTTATCAGGAGGACCTATGATCCCTCCCTCTACACGGAGGAAGAACTGGACCAGATTACTCCTGATAATTACCATGATTTCGCGGAGACTATGGCCAACCGTAAGGGAGGCCGGCTCTGGAGCGGCAGGGTGAGTCCTGTCTATGGGGTCAATGATGTCAATAAAGCTTACGGGGCTGTAGATGTGGATACCATCAAAAAGATGATCGGCAGAAATAAGTCCTAGCCTGCGGAAGACTATCATGGAAGAATAAAGCCATAGCCCGTGGGATACTATCATGGAAAAGTATAAATATAAACCAGCTGAGATGATCGGACAAGAAAAAAAGCCAGGCTGTTATGCAAAAGATTCATAACAGTCTGGCTTTTTTATAAACAGCAGGTTAATTGTCGAATCGGCGGGTTTAAGCCCATAATCGGCCGGCCAGGGACGTATTATCCCTTTGCCAGATTAGACTGACGGTTTCCTTCTTTTGTCAGCTTATGTGCTGATCTTTGGCCTTTGTTAAATTATTTAATGGTTTTCATCCATTCCTGTAAACTGAGAGACTCTGTCCTGGGTTTTGCCGGAGGCAGGTCCAGGTCCCGGTTGTTGCAGAAATTCTCCATGCTGCAGCTGGCACAGCTGGCGCAGTCACCACAGTCAGGACAAGTTGCTTCTTCGGCAGTCTTAGTATCGTCAAAAAGCTCATCCCCGCTCTTGAAACCGAAAGCCGGGTGGAAGTCGAACTTGATGGCACCCACAGCGATGCCCGGGCCTACGGCCCGCTTAATCATGGCAATGCCTTCGTTGCCAAAACCGGCACAAAGCTCCAGAGCCGTACAGCCCTTGGCCACCAGTTCTTTGGCCACCTCCACTGCCTGGGAATAGTTGGCACAGCCTACAACATTCATGTTAATATCCGTAGATGGTATCTCCGCACGCTGCTTCTGTGGGTCCAGACCAGGTGCCACATAAATAAAAGCACATTCAAACATAATTATTCACCCCCGTAATAATAGTATTATAACCTAAATAAAATGGGGTGCTTGTGCTATTCCCCATCAGTTCTGATAAAATGCGGGAAAGGTGGCCTCTATGGATTATTACCATAATAATGACCAATATTTCTCATTTGAAGGCAGAATATGGTGATAAACTGAAAAAAAATATATCTTCTATAAAAAGAAGATTCCTTTGTAACCTGTCGGAGATGATTACATGATAGTTCAGTTATTTACAGGAGGCAATTATGCTTAGATTTTATATCCTCGACACGGGTTATCTGAAGACGGACAAGAATAATGTGGTGGCTAATTCCACCATAGCAACAAGGAGTAACCCTGACGTAAAACACACATTTTATAATCTGCCGGTCATGTGTATCCTGATCCAGCATGACAATGGCTGGATTCTCTATGATACCGGCAGTAATATGAATGCCATGAAGGGTCATTGGGCGCCGGATATCGCAGACGCCTATGATCTTCATCAGACAATCGAGCAGAACCTGGAGGTGCAGCTGGCCCTGGTCGGTCTCCGTCCTTCAGACATAGATACGGTGGTTCTGTCCCATATGCATTTTGACCATACTGGCAATGTCCACCTTTTTAAGCATGCGGATATCTATGCGCCCAAGGCGGATTTTGAGTATGCCCAGACCATGGTCAGAGTGACCAACGATTACACCCAGTGGGTGGGGTACTGTAAGAATGACCTGGATGTGGTAGTGGACCATTACCGGCTGGTTGAGGATGATTTCGAACTGGTTCCCGGTGTGGAAGTGGTGAATCTTCCTGGTCATACGCCAGGTCTGCTGGGGCTGATTATCCACCTGGAAAAGGAAGGAACCTTTGTATTCCCCATGGATGCGGTTTACACCATGGAAATCTATGGCCCGCCAGGAAAGGCTTCCGGTCTCCTGGGTCAGAGACCAGAGTATTTTAAGTCCATTGAGCGGGTACGTTATCTGACCAACAAGTACCATGCGACCATGATTCCTGCCCACGACTGGGATCTCTTCCAGACCTTAAAGAAGGCACCACTTTACTATGAATAATCAGGAGGGCAGGGAGATCACAGCTTGTTAACCGTCATGAGTAATAAGCAGAAATATTTTGCTGATTATCATGGGAAAAACTGTGGAGTGTCGTAGAAAATAAGCAAAATATAGATTGAGAATCAAACAGTCATTCATGTCTGTGTTCCGTTTGAAGAAAAGGACAAACGGAACCTGTCAGACCTGGATGACTGTTTTGTTCTTTTTTGGCACATAATGATGGGCCGGCTCTATTGATAATTGGTTCCGTCTGTGTTAGCATGCGGGAAACCTGGCCCGGCCGGGCCATACGGGAAGCTGCAACAGATGTAAGGACAGGCTGCAGTCCGCTGCAGTTGTAAAAAGAAAGGAGTTCCGGCATGAAATATATTGAATTCAGTAAGAATAAAAAAGACTTGTCCCAGATTATCGTGGGTCTTATGAGGATTGACAAGATGACACCGGATGAGCTGGCCCGTCTGATCGATGGAGCCCTGGATGTGGGCATTAATGCCTTTGATATCGCCGATATCTATGCGGGCGGCGGCTGTGAATCCCTCCTGGGAGAGACCCTGGCCCGCAGGCCTGACTTGAGAGAGAAAATGTGGATCCAGTCCAAGTGTGGCATAAGGGATGAAGGCTTTGTCTATTTTGACTTTTCCAAAAAGCATATTCTTGAGGCAACGGACCAGATCCTTCAAAGACTGAAAGTGGACCATATCGACTCCCTGCTGCTCCACAGACCGGATGCCCTCATGGAGCCGGAGGAGATCGCTGAGGCCATAGACCAGCTGGTCAAGGCCGGCAAGGTGGTTGATTTTGGCGTTTCCAACATGAACCCCATGATGATCGAGCTGGTTAAGAAGAAAGTAAAAACACCCATTATGACCAACCAGCTGCAGCTGTCCGCAGCCTTTACCCCCTCCCTTAACGCAGGCTTCCATGTGAACATGGAACAGGATGCCGGCATCGTCAGGGACAGCAGTATCTTCGAGTACTGCAGGCTCCATGATATCGTTATCCAGGCCTGGTCTCCCCTCCAGCATGGATATTTTGAGGGAGTATTCTTAGGCAGCGACAAGTATCAGGAGCTTAACAAGGTCCTCGACCGGCTTGCGGCAGAGAAAGGGGTTACGCCTACAGCCATAGCCTTTGCCTGGGTGCTGCGCTATCCGGGCCGGATGCAGGCAGTGACAGGCACCACAAAGGTTAGCAGGATTAAGGAGGCAGCCCTGGCCACAGAGATTGAACTCAGCCGTAAGGAATGGTATGAGGTCTACCTGGCCGCGGGAAATGACCTGCCATAAGATGCCAGAATATCACAGGATGCAATAATACTATAAAATATCATAATGCCATAATTATTACAGCCTTCACAGGACGGTAAAAAGGCAAGCGTCGCAGTAACATTCTCGCCCATTCATAAATAATGGGAAGATCGTGACTGCGACGCATTTTTTGCTTTATAGGAGAGTTTGGTTTTTCTAAAGTGAATGGATGAATAAAAATATACTTATGACGGCTACAGCTATACACGCAAGCCCTACGTACAG
The DNA here is from genome assembly GCA_946630645.1 of uncultured Lachnospiraceae bacterium. Classification (GTDB taxonomy): domain Bacteria; phylum Bacillota; class Clostridia; order Lachnospirales; family Lachnospiraceae; genus Anaerobutyricum. The sequence goes on along the minus strand of CAMOZD010000072.1, from coordinate 67 downwards.
AATAATATTAGATTTCGTAATCGTGCCCTCAGTACGCTCTGACCGGCGTTTATTTTGGGCATTGTGG
>CAMOZD010000071.1 GCA_946630645.1 uncultured Lachnospiraceae bacterium | reverse complement strand
TTGGTCGATCCATTCTTGGTGGTACCGATAATAAAGACCGTGGACAGGAGCAGCAGGCCGGCAAGGCCGTAAAACCAACGGAGCTTCTTCAGCCAGTAAGCCTTCTCCACAAAGACCGGTATGATCAGGGCTACCAGACTGGCCACAACCACAATGACGAACTGCTTGATGGCCTTTTCCATGGATAGTCTGGTCAGCATGACAAAACCGATCAGAAGCAAAAAGCACATATGGTTCATCATGATCCTGGAGCACTCCGGATACACATGCTGGTAGATAAAGATCAGCATTTTGAAAAAGAGGGCCTGGGCCAGATAAAGGGGTATAACCACAAACTCCCTGGTCTGAAGCAAGAGGACCCCGTAACAGATAAAATGAAAAATGAAGACAAACAGCTCCTGTCTGTCCATCCTTTTCACCTGCCTTTTCCGCGATGAAGGCAGGAAAACCGTGAAGCTGGAAAATGCATAAATCACGCACATGATCACGATAATGTAGTTGGAACCGGATGAGATAAAGCTCAGGTCCGGCAATTTAGACATAAAATCCAAATTTGGTAAATTATCCAGATTTGGCATAATCAACATCCTCCTCTACAAGGGGTTTCAACTATATGGATTCTTCCCGAACCCTTTTCCTGAACCCACTTTCCTGCCAGTGAATATGACAGGCTTTTTATCTGTGGAAAGCTTTACGGAATCTGTTCCCGCCCCGGCGGATATCCCAGGCTTTTATCTGCGGGAAGCTTTACGGAATCCATCGGAAGCCCAGCGGATATATCTGGCTTTGACACTTTCAAATTCATCCCGGCTGACATCCAGCAGGTCCATCCTGAGACGGACTGGCTTCTCCCGGTCCAGAGGCAGGTCTGTTCCGATCAGGTCCCTGGGCTTGTCCTGCCAGATCTGGTTGATACAGTCCCGGCAGTGGGTCGTCACCGGCAGCCGTCTTCCCTTCTGGTCTTCCAGGTAAAGCAGCTCTCTCCGGTGATCACAGAGACCTCTGGACTTCTTCAGACACTGGACAGAAACCATGAGGGGCAGCCTGCCGTAAACCATCAGTTCCCTCTGCCCATAGGCATCCAGGAGGCCGGGCCTACTGATTCCTGTCCTGGTCAGCTCCACAGGATACTCGGCCGTATTCAACCAGGGATAAAGCACCCTGATCTGCCGGGCAGACCGGCGGTTCCACTGGTAAAAGGCTGCCGTCGTAATCCAGGCCGGTTCCCGGGAATCCTGGCCGGAAGGGCTGGCCTGGCCAGTTGCCTTCTGGTCCGTCCCGGCAGGATTGGCCTGGCCGGCTGACATTGGCTCCGTCCCGGCAGGATTGGCCTGGCCGGCATCCTTTGAAGTAGACCGCTTCTCATGGATCAGCTGGGCCTGGCCGATTCCGTTAATATAAATACCATCCCAGCCGGCTACTTGCAGCAGGGACAGGGTCAGGTCTTCATTGGACCTGGCTATCCTGGGCAAAATCAGACAGACTTCTTTGCCCTGGTCCTTACAGAGACCGGCCAGCCGGCAAAGCTGGTCAGAATCAAAAAAGTCAGCCGGCAGGCAGATGCCCCTGACCAGGTCATCCCCGGCACAAAGGACCGCCATCTGCTCAGAATAGACTGTGCAGTAAAGGGCCGGTCCTTGTCCGGATTCCTGACCGGATTCAATGAAACTATTATATATCTGGTCATTCTTTTTTTCCAGTCCGTCTCTTTCCCGGCTCTTTCCTTCCTGCAGGGGCCGGTCTTTTTTTCTTTCCAGCATAATCTGCAGCCGGTCACAGGCCTCCCGCCGCAGTTGCTTAATGGCAGAAACCGGAAGAAAAATATCCTGATCCATATCCAGGTCCAGCTGGTCCACATGAAAGGACGTATTACCGGTCTTCTTCACCTGTCCGGCTACCTGGTCCGGGCTCAGAGGTCTGACGGCCGCTTCCTGGACCAGATCACCACGGACAGTAACCCGGGACCCGGACCGGCTAAGGGTCAGGCTGGCAGGCTCTCCTTTTCTGAGCCGGATGCGGGCATCCACTGCAAGCCTGGGACCCGGACCGGCATAGGCTGCCTGCAGGCTCTTTGTCAGGGCATCCTTCCTGCGGCGGTAGACTTTTGCACCGGGGCTGATTCCCGGACCGGCAGGTGCGTTGAGCTCTCCTAAGAAAAATTTTCCCTGCCTCGTCAGCTTAAGTTCTGCCGGAACGGTGAGTACAAGCTCCTCCTGGCCCTTAGCTGCCAGGGGAATCACCAGGATATCCTGGGGCTCCGGCCTGGTTTCAAAAGAGATTATAAGACGGTTTTTCCGTCTTCCCTCCACATGACCTAAAAGCCTTCCTGTATTTTTAGGACTTTTCATGGACATCATTTCCCGGCCGTTGTGCCGATGAAAATAACCTTCCGTAAAATCATCAGCCCGGCTGTAAAGGTCCTGCAGGTCTCCCAGGTCAGCCGGGTCCGGCTGCCATATTTCCGGCAGCCTGCCTATGGCCTGGAAATGTTGTTCAAGCCGGTCTAAATATTTCCTGTAAATGGCCGTGACACCGGCCACATATTCCACGTTTTTCATTCGTCCCTCAATCTTGAGGGAATCTACAGGCAGACGGCAAAGGTCAGGCAGAACTGTAAGGGCGCTCAGGTCCCTGGGACTGAGCAGATAGGATTCTTCCCGGTCCCTTTTTCCCGGCTCCCTCCGGCCTCCGGTCTGCTTTTTCCTGCTCTTACCGTTTTGATCCCAGGCTCCCTTGTCCCGGTATCTGTCCTGGTTTTTATCCTGGCCCCCCGTCTGCTTTTTCCTGCTCTTACCGGCCTGGCTATTATCTCCCAGGTCCGGTCTGATCAGCTGGTAGGGCAGACGGCAGGGCTGGGCACATCTTCCCCGGTTGCCGCTGCGGCCTCCGTAGAGACTGCTGAAAAGGCACTGGCCGGAATAGCAGTAGCAGAGGGCCCCGTGAACGAAAACCTCCAGTTCCAGTCCGGTCTGACGCCTGATCTCCTCCAGCTCTTCAAGGGACAGCTCCCTGGCCGGCACGATTCTGGTCATGCCCATCCTGGCAGCGGCCCTGGCCCCATAGACATCAGTGATGGTCATCTGGGTGCTGCCGTGAAGCTCCATGGCCGGGAAGGCAGAACGAATAAAAGAAGCAGTACCCAGATCCTGGACGATAACTCCATCGAGTCCTGCTTCCTCATAGGGGAGAAGGAAGTCATAGAGTTCCTCCTCCACTTCTTTTTCTTTCATTAATGTATTGACCGTCAGATAAATCCTGCGATCATAAAAATGGGCATAGTGAAGAGCTTCCCGGATTCTGTCTCCTGAAAAATTCTGCGCATAAGCCCTGGCGGAGAACTTGTCTCCCCCCATATATACGGCATCTGCCCCGGCGTTAATTGCTGCCTTCAGGTGGTCGATGGACCCGGCCGGTGACAGCAGCTCCGGCAGCTTCAGCTGATATTTCATAGAATCACCCCACTAAATGCAGAGTATGTGGTCTCTGTTATTATGCCCGCAAAGGCAGACTGACTTCAGGTATTTTTCCTATGCCTGCAAAGGCAGAATGGCTTCAGGTATTTTTCCTATGCCCGCAAAGGCAGACTGGCTTCCGGTATTTTTCCTATGCCCGCAAAGGCAGACTGGCTTCCGGTCCCTTTTGCAGACCTTTGAAAAAGCTATCCTTTCCGGTCTTTTCCCTGCCCTTGCAGGTTCATGGTCTGCTACTGGAGGGCGCTTTTGGTCTCAAGCTCAATAATCCTCTTTTGCAGCTCATTGACCTTGGTCTTGTATTCAATGACCAGCTTGTTGGCGGTGTCAATCCGCAGGTCCTTGTCAACAATGTCCTGCTTGATCTTATAGATCTCAGCCTCCTGCTCCTGGTGCTCCTGGCTGGAGACGATCGCCTCCTCCCGAGCCGTAAAGAGCTCCTCGGCAATGTTCAGGGAAAGCAGCACGCTGCGGTATTCCGGCGGCAGCTTATTGTAGCCGGCCTGACGCTTCAATTCTGAAATCTTATTATCCACGTAGGTAGCAATCTTTTGAATATGGTCGCTGCTTCCCCCGGAGATCACATACACTTTTCCGTCAATGACAACGGATAACCTGTCCTTTTTTTCCATTACTGTTCCCCTCCATCTAAATACACTTGAAGATCCAGGCCCAGATGCTCGCAGGCCTTTCTTGTGATCACTCTTCCCCTCGGTGTTCTCTGTATCAGCCCTCTCTGCAGCAGAAAAGGCTCTATGACGTCCTCAATGGTTCCGGCATCCTCCCCGATGGAGGCTGCCAGGGTCTCCAGGCCGACCGGCTTATTATCAAACTTGCCTGCCATGGTAGAGAGAATATTACGGTCTGTGGCATCCAGTCCCAGGCTGTCCACTTCCAGCAGGTCCAGGGCCTGTCTTGCCACCTGGGCCGTTATGGTCCCGTCGGACCTGACCTGGGCAAAGTCCCTGACCCTCTTCAGCAGCCGGTTGGCCAGTCTTGGCGTACCCCGGCTTCTGCGGCCGATTTCTTCCGCTCCCTCCTGGTCGATGGGAACATTTAAAAGATCGGCAGACCTCTCCACGATCACCGTAAGTTCCTTATCCGTGTAGAATTCCAGCCGGTTGACCACGCCGAACCGGTCCCTCAGGGGTGCGGTAAGCATCCCGGCCCTGGTGGTAGCCCCCACCAGGGTAAAATGAGGAAGGTTGAGTCTGATTGACTTGGCTGAAGGTCCCTTCCCAATCATGATATCAATAGCATAGTCCTCCATGGCCGGATAAAGGACCTCCTCCACCTGCCGGTTGAGCCGGTGGATCTCATCGATGAAGAGAATATCCCCATCCTGAAGCCCGTTTAAAATAGCCGCGATGTCTCCCGGCTTCTCTATGGCCGGACCGGAAGTAATCTTCAAATGGGTGTCCATCTCGTTGGCTATAATGCCTGCCAGAGTGGTCTTACCCAGTCCGGGGGGGCCGTAGAGAAGGACGTGGTCTAAGGCTTCTCCCCTGAGCTTTGCCGCCTCGATGAAAATCTTCAGATTCCTCTTGGCCTTTTCCTGTCCGATATACTCAGAAAGGAGCTGGGGCCGCAGGCTGAGCTCCATAATATGATCTTCTTCCATCAGCTCTGTACTGATTATCCTATCCATCATTTCAGTGCCTCTTTATGGTCAGTTTCTATCTGTCAACAGGTCAGCAATCTGCCCTCGATTCTGCCTTGGCGGCAGGGCCGGCAATCCAAGCCGGTTTTAGGCCTAAATCATCTTTTTCAGGGCCAGGCTGAGGATGGCTTCCGTATCCAGCCCGCTTACGTCCCCCAGGTCACGGACTGCCCGGTAAGCCTCCGAATTGGAATAACCCAGGGCCACGAGGGCCTCCACAGCCAGGGCTGTGGCTTCCTGTCTCATATCCGCCCCGGGTCCCTGACCTGGTCTTACCGCCTGGTCAGCTTCCCCGCCTCCCTGGGGCAGGCCGGCTTCAAGTTCAGCGATATCCAGCTTGTCCTTCAGCTCCAGAATCATTTTCTTAGCCATCTTGGGACCGATTCCCGGCGTGCGGCATATGGCCTTTTCATCATCGCTGAAGACGGCGAAATAAAGGTCTTCCACGGTCAGGGTGGAAAGAAGGGCCAGGGCGACCTTTGGTCCTACTTTATTGATACTGAGGAGGATCTTAAAGGTATCCAGCTCTTTTCTTGTGGGAAAGCCATAGAGCAGGAGGGCATCCTCCCTCACATGAAGGTAGGTGTGGAGCATCAGGTCCTGGCCCGGTCTGACCCGGCCGAGCACTTTTGCGGAGGTATATATGCCATAACCTATGCCTTCATGATCCAGAATAATGCGGTCAGAGTCCAGATAGGCCACCTGACCTTTTATATAAGAAATCAAAGTTTTTTGCTCCTGTTACATGATTTTACTTATCATTTTATTGCCATTTAATCTTAAGACATCATATCATAATTTCCTGATAATGACAACAAAAGCTAAGGGCGGACAGCCTGGCCGGGGCCTGCCCTAAGCAGGACCGGATTCCAGGTTTTCAAAAATCCTTGATATCTTTTTTTCCTGTGATAGAATAGACCCATGGCTTTGGCGGACCCGCCGGCCTTTTGCCTTTAACAACAAGCACGATCATAGAACTGAGTGGCAGCTATGCTAACAATCGATAAAATTATTCACAATTTCACATATCCGGCAGCCATGCGCCCTCTCTTTTTTGATATTGAGACTACCGGCTTTGACCGGAACCGGACCATACTCTATATGATCGGCTGTGTCTATCCCGAGGGAGACAGCGGTCATTTTGTCCAGTGGTTTAATGACGACGGCGTCAGTGAGGTGGAGATCCTCCGGGCTTTCGCCCAGCTGCTGGCCAAAGAGGACTGGACCCTGGTTACTTTTAACGGGGAATCTTTCGATATCCCCTACCTGGTCCACCACGGCCGGTTAAATGACCTGGACCTGCCCATGGATGACATGCCTTCTCTGGACCTCTACCGGATTATGCGGCCCTTCCAGCAGCTCTACCGGCTCCGCCACGGAGGCCAGAAGTACTGGGAACGTTTTCTCGGCATCTACCGGGAAGACATTTATAACGGTGGGGAACTGATCGATGTCTACCGCAGCTATCTGCATGAGAAGAAAGAGCAGGACCTTCATGACCTCCTGCTCCATAACGGGGAGGACCTGCTGGGCATGACCCGGCTTATGGCTCTCCTGCCCTACCATGACCTGATGGAGGGCTGCTATGATATCAGGGACATAGAAATCGTAGATTTAGACCAGGCTGATCTTTATGCTTCCTCTCCTTACCGGGATCTGACGGAAGAGCAGGAAGAGGAGGACCTGCTTGCGGATCCT
>CAMOZD010000070.1 GCA_946630645.1 uncultured Lachnospiraceae bacterium | reverse complement strand
GCATTAAAAGGGGGCCTTCCGTACAGAAGACCGCCTCTTTTTGTTCTTTATTCAAGGTTTCATAAATACTCATGCAGAAATCCTTCCTGTCTCCACTAAATTAGCTTCTGGCCGCAGTTAGAGCAGAATTTCATACCTTCGGTCTTGGTTCCGCAGTTGGGACAGAACTTGGGACCTGCGACAGCATTACCATCCGCATCTGTTACCGGAGGCACTGCCTGCTGGTTATTAGCCTGGGGAGCTGCCTGCTGGCCGCCGCCTCCGGGCATATTCTGGGCCATCTGATTCACCATCTGCTGACCCATCATCATACCCATGGACATGGATGCCATATCCATGGCTGTGGAACTTCCTCCGGCTCCTCCGCCCTGGGACATGGCGTCGATCATGGAGATCTGCTGGTACTTGCCCACATCGCCAACCATGCTCTGGCCTGCAACCTTATTAACCATAGCCTGGATCTCTTCCGGATAGCTTACCGTATTAATCTGGAAACCGGTAACGTCCAGACCGATCTTCACCATCTCCATATCCAGTTCTTCCTGGATACCCTTGGAGATTTCTACGGCGTTGGCCTGGATATTAAACATATCCTTGCCCTCGCGAACGATCCAGCGCAGAAGCAGCTGGTCAAGCATGGAAACGACCCGGTCCCTGACCTCTTCTGTGGTATACTGCTTCTTCACGCCCGCAATCTTCTCCATCAGTACCTGGTAGTCTCCCACCTTAAACTGGAAGGTACCATTGGCCCGGATGGGCATGCCGCCCGGCAGGCTGGGATGGGGCAGGTTCACTGCCTGCTTGGTTCCCCACTTCATGTTGAACTCTTTGGTATTCACAAAGAGAACCTCTGCCTTCATGCCGGTCTTGAAACCGAACCTGAAGCCCTTCAAAGTGGAGAGGAAGGGAACGATATCTGACTCGATATCATAGTTGCCCTCATCAGTAAACACTCCCTCGATTCTTCCATTAAAAAGGAATACCGCATCCTGTCCCGGACGGATAATCAGGCGGGAGCCCTTCTTAATCTCATTGTTATTCCATTTATAAAAGATCACGTCATCGCGATACTCTTCCCACTCAACTACATTAGCCAGCTGGCCACTGAATAATCCCATATTCTTCCCTCCTTCATCTATACAAAACCAATCATCTGCCTTTATCAGGCAAATATCCTCTGTCCGGTCTCAGTTACTACATTCCAAGCTTGGCCTTCATGGCCGCCAGTTCATCCTCAACCGCCGCGTCAGTCACGTTGGCACCCGTATCGTACTTGGCCATCAGGTCCTCAGCGGTATCCGGAGTCTTCATGTTAAGCTCTGCTTTGGCATTCGCCTCATCCAGCATACGGTTGGCCTTCTCCTCCATACGGGCAAAGGCATCAAGACCGCCCTGGGCATCCACATAGGAGGAGCCAATCTCACTGACACGCTCCTTGGTCTTGGCTACGGCCATCTTAGCCTTGATGGCTTCTTTTCTTTCCTTAAGGCTGACAATATCCCTCTCCAGCTTGTCGTGCATCTGCCTCATCTGGGCTGCATTGTTGGCAGCTGTCTGATAAGCCTCATTGAGAGCGGCTCCCTTGGTTTCAAGAGTGGATTTCTTCTGCAGGAAGGTTCTGGCATCTTCCTCATTACCAGCTCTGAGGGCTCTCTCAGCATAAGATGTCAGCTTGGCAATCTCAGCCTCATTCTCCTCAACTGCCCTCTTGGCCCTGGCCTCCTCGGCCATGACGGAGGCTGTCTCAGCCTTAACCTGTCCTAAATCCTTCTGAAGGTCTCTCATGTACTGGTCTACCATCTTGACCGGATCCTCTGCCTTATCAAGCAGGGAATTAATATTAGATGCCATGATATCCTTAAACCTTTTCAGTATTCCCATAATAAAACCTCCTATCATAATCATCTCACCTTTTCCGGGCTTCTTCATAACACTTGTAACGTCTGATTTCTGTCGGCGTCATCCTCTCTTAAACAAGAGATATATCCGTTTTAATTATATCCTATCTCAGAGTTTTTGTCACTTAATTCAAAAATATTTCATGAATATCCGTTCTTTTGGAAGGGCTGTATTTTTAGCAGGATTTTCCCCTTGTCATATAGTTTTCAAAACTATATAATAGGGAATCATATACTAAAATGAACCGGTCAGGCATTCCTCCCCGGGCTTGTCTCTATAGACCGGTAATATCCACTGCTTATTCAGTTTCAGTCTGGAGGAAATAATTTGAAAAAAGATATGGATTGGCTGAAGGACCTGCTCCACTCCGAATATATACCAGCCCAGGATATCCCTGATATCGGGCTCTATATGGACCAGGTTACCACCTTTATGGAATCAAAATTAGAATCATCAAAAAGATATCCCGACGATAAGATCATGACCAAAACCATGATTAATAATTACACGAAAAACCGGCTCATACCTCCTTCTATAAAGAAGAAGTATTCCCGGGACCACATGTTCTTCATCATAATCATCTACTATCTGAAGACTATGCTCTCCATCTCTGATATCAAGCAGCTCCTGACCCCCCTGGCGGAGAAATATTTTCCGGAAAACAAGGAGAACGGGATATCATTAGAGCAGATCTACAGTCACAATATGATGGTCAATGAAGAAAGATTAGAGGACATCCGCCAGGAGATCATGAAGCTCTATGAGATGTCCAGGAAGGACGATAATCTGAACCGGACCAGACAGGTCTCTGACCAGGACAGGGAATGGCTCAATGATTTCGCCTTCATCTGCAGCCTCAGTTATGACATCTATATCAGGAAAAAAATAGTGGAGAAGCTGATCGATCTCCACATGGAACAGACCCCTCCGGGGACTAAAAACAAAAAGAAAAAGTAGCAGACCAGTCTTTTTAGTCTTCCTTTAGTCTGCCAAAAGTCATGTCGTAACCATCATTACCATAATTAAGTGTCCGGTTCACCCGGCTTATTGTTGCGGTGGAGGCCCCTGTGGCCTCCGCCACTTCATTATAGGTGCTGTTATGCCTGAGCATGCCTGCAACTTCATACCTCTGGGCCAGGGAATGGAGCTCATTCACCGTGCACAGATCCTCAAAAAACATATGGCATTCTTCCACTGTCTCCAGGGTGAGGATGGCCTTAAACAGCCTGTTGATTTCTTTCGTATTCAGCTTCTTACCCATAACTTCACCTCATAGTCTCTCGTCTTAGTATCTCTTCTGCCAGGCCCGGGCAGGTCCCGGCAGGTCTTTTATCCAGCTTCTATCTGGGATCAAACCGATGCAGCTTGCCCCCGAATATCCTGCTCATACAGCAGAAGGTGGGCACAAGACTTCCATCTTCCTTAATATCAAGAATCATAAATGTGGGACCAAGGGGTTCAAACTGTCTTGGCAGGGCGATACTGCCAGGATTAAACATGGTTACCTGCTCGTCGGTAAACTCATACCAGGCAGGCCGGTGAGTGTGTCCGAAAAAAACGATATCCGCTCCCATCTCCTGGGCCCTGGAAAGAAGTCCCTCTGTTCCCCAGTTAATTCCATGTCTGTCGCCGTGGGTAACCAGAGCAACATGGTGGTCTCCCAGTTCGAAAACCTCCTCTGAATCACGGTCGAAATAGTAGTCACAATTGCCCTCAGCCATATAGACAGGCAGACCTGCCATCTGTTCAAGCATGGTCGGCGGAATCTCCATATCTCCACAATGGATCAAACCATCAATCTCATTTCTGTATTTTTTAAGAACCTTCTTCAGATTATCAAGATTTCCATGGTTATCGCTAACTACCAGATATCGGCTCATTATCAACTTCCTCTCTACTCTGATCCCGGAACCATTCCGGTTTGTCTTATATCTGCCCCTCTGAAAGCCTTCCCTGAAGATATATTATACTTGATTTCACAAAAAAAAGAAACTATACTATTGAAAAACCTAAAACTATTAAAAGATAACCTTTGAAATCCACCGGCAGATCCGGTCCCCGGCCCAGCCGCCGCCAGGACCGGCCACCCATGAGATCAGAAATCACATTTATTTTTCAGGAAAGGATACGCCCTATGGACCTAAAAGAATCACCCATTCTGGTTTTTGATTCCGGTATGGGAGGCATCAGTGTACTTCGTGAAATCGTCCGGCTGATGCCTGATGAAAAATATATCTATTTTGGCGACTCCGCCAACGCTCCTTACGGGACCAAGGATATGGCCCAGGTAAGACAGCTGACGGTTTCCTGTGTCACAAATATGGTAAATCAACATAAAATCAAGGCAGCGGCCATCGCCTGCAATACGGCAACCAGTGCGGCGGTCAAAACCCTGCGGACCATGTATCCCTTCATGCCCATCGTCGGTGTGGAGCCTGCCGTCAAGCCGGCAGTCATGGCCGAAGATCACGCCCGGGTCCTGGTTATGGCTACCCCTTTCACCCTAAAGGAAAAAAAGTTCCATGACCTGGAACAGCGTTACCTGGACCAGGCCCAGATCATCCCCCTTCCCTGCCCCGGTCTCATGGAATTTGTGGAGGCAGGCATCCTGGAAGGAGAAAAATTAGATCATTTTCTCCGGAATCTCCTCTCCCCTTACCGGGGAAAGGGCGTGACCGGCATCGTCCTCGGCTGCACCCATTACCCCTTCCTCAAGAAGGCCATCCGCAAGGTAGTCGGTCCCTCCGTCCAGATCTATGACGGAGGCTACGGAACTGCCAAAGAGCTGCAGCGAAGGCTGAAAAAAGAAGATCTTCTAAGAGAACCCGGCCCGGAAAAGACCGGCAGTCTGGAATTCCTCAACAGCTCCGGCAAGGAAGAACTGCTGGCCCTCTCCAAAAGGCTCTTTACCCTCCCGGAATTCTGACCGGGTGCTTTGAGGCCCGGTCTTAGATTTTCCAGCCCCGGCCTGATATTTTCCAGAGCCAGTTCTTAAGCAGGCAGGCCTTCCGGGAAGCAGATCCTCAGGGACCAGGAATCCGGGAATAAGGTTTTCCGAAACAGATTGCCCAGAAGCGAAGATCCAGGGAGATGATCTCCCTGGATTAAATCATAATATAAACTGAAAGGTCCCGAAGAACCTTTCAGACAATAGATCAAGTCCACGGCAAAAGCCGTGGACTTTTCTGCTGCATAGGGATAATTATCCCTTATTATAATATTTTTACATCATAACAATTGATGGCCTGACGCCTTTCAAAGACTTTTGCTCTGCTTGTCTGCTCAAGCCTCCAGATAGCTGACAAGGTCATCCATAGCATTCATGGTATCATCGTAGCCCCTCTGATATAAAGCAGTCAGCTTCTCCCTGTCCTTTTCAATCCTCCCAACTTCCACCTTTTCCGTGGGCCTGATCACAAATACACGGCCGGCTTCTTCCTCTTCCCTGAGGTAATCAAGGGTCTCATTATAACGGATATGCCGGTTTTCATTGGCTTCAATAAAGGCCGTCTTACCATGATAACGAAGCTTGACCAGCTTCATGGCCGGGTTAGGCCCCTTCCGGTAATCAATATCCCGGGTCAGTACCACAAGATTCTTCTGATTGCCATCCTGCTGAGACCTTCTGATTGGAATACTGTCAGCCACACCCCCGTCAAGATACAGCTTGCCATGGATCCCTATGGTCCTCGATACCAGGGGCATAGAAGCAGATGCCCGGATCATCCAAATATGCTTCCTCAAATCTCTGACCCTAAGGTACTCCGCCTGGCCCGTATCCACATTCGTCACCACTACATAAAACTTACCGGGATATTTAAAAAAGGCTTCATGGTCATAAGGGTCCAGCACATCCGGAATCTTGGAATAAGCAAAATCCGCACCAAAAATATCCCCCGTCTTCAAGAGACTCCTGATACTGAGATACTCAGGATCATCCAGGTAATCCACATTAGCCCGGAAAGCCCTGCCCTTCTGTCCCGAAGCATAGCTGCAGGCATGGCAAGCCCCCGCCGACACCCCATAGATACTGGAAAATATAATCTCCTTATCAAGAAGTGCATCCAGGACACCCGCCGTATAAACACCACGCATGCCCCCACCTTCCAATACTAATCCTGCTTCATAATACATAAACACACCTGCTTTCTTAAAAACAAAAAAATACCAAAATACTATAATATTCAAAAACGCCACCATACCCCGGAAAATCCGATGGTATCGCTGATTTTATTTTCCATTAATATTCTGCCTGACAGATGATTAAAAACATATCCTCACACGATCACTTGTTGTCTCTCCCCCACATGGACCGCCCTGCGTCCACTTTTTCCGGCAGCAATCTGCTCGTAGAGAGTCTCACATTTCATATCAATATCGTAGAAGTACAGAGCCTCATCATCCAGCAGCCTCCGGTCCGAATACTTCTGGATCAAGGGAACAGGACACCGGTCCCTGACCGCTGCCAGAAGCGGCCCCGCCTTCCTTTTAAAACCAAGAACCCGGATGTAGGGAAATAAGCTGCCAGGTTGCTTCAGGGGAAGTCTCCGGTCCCCAATCTGCAGGACCAGGTGGAGCAGGGCCCTCTGCAGGGCTGTATCCGTCCTATGTTTTGCATGGAGACATCTAGTCAGGTCCCCGAAAGACATGCCGGCCCTGTGAAAGTGCCGGATCCTGCCGGCAAGCTCCGCATCGAGTCCCAGATACCCTGTAAGGTCAGAGTAGATAATCTGGTAATCCAAAAGAGCCATCAGGTCATCCCAGTCCACCCGGTCTCCCCTGCCGTAACGGTCAGCCAGGTCCTCTGCCAGGTCTCTGCCAAGACCTGTCATAGCCATGAGCCGGCTGGTCTGACCGGTCCCGGACTCTTTAAGAAAGTTCCGGATTCCCGTGGCCGATGGGAAATCCTTGGAAAGGTCAGTCTCATGATAGGCTGCCC
>CAMOZD010000069.1 GCA_946630645.1 uncultured Lachnospiraceae bacterium | reverse complement strand
TCATCACTAAAGCATCTTTATTTATTGTTTTCTTCCAGCCATTGACTGTAGGGCTTCCGGTAGTTAGATGTATGGTTTTCCCTGACATACTGGCTGAAAAGAAGAAGGCTTTGACTGCGGGCATTCTGGGAAATTTTACCGGACCACTCGTCTTTACCTGAGGAGGCAACAATCCTCCTGCCGCCGATCATGTACTGGCGGTTAGCCGCTCTTTTCATGGAAAGGTCAGGATTCCTCATCAGGTCATACATGATCATAAAGACACTGGTTCTTCCGTTGCCGGCAAGACAGTGAAAGTGGAGCCAGGCCTTCTCTGGCAGTCGTCTGTAAAAACGGATAAATTCATCGACAGTCTCCTTCTGGGGAAATTTATGGTCCTGGGCAGCAAATCTTATATAGATAAAGCCGGCCTTCCGGGCCACAGTCTCTTCCACACTGATCCGGTCAGAACAGATAGTCTTGTCCTTAAGTCCTGTGATGGACTTATTGCCGGATCTGATTTTGGTTGGAACCTTATAGAGTCCAAGGAGGTCTTGCATCTCCCTGACAAGGACCTCTACAGTAACCATACCCTTATTGTGATCATTATGGTCCTTACCATGAAGACTCACAGAATACTCATCCAGGAAACCGTGGGATTCCTGTCTCAGGTCAAGCAGATAAATGGGACTGCCCTCGGGAGCCTGTTTCTTTAAATCTTCATAAAGAGGTCCAAAGCTGTCAAGGGGCAGCTGACCGCTTCCTGATATAAGAAGGTCTTTGTAGTCTTCCTCTTTTTTATGGGTTTCTTCCGGTAATCTAATGGATTTTGTACAGGTTCTGTAATTATTCAGGTCCTCTATCTCCCGGCAGGATCTGACAGAGTCAAACCGCCAGTATGGCTTTCTTTTTTTTGCCAGGCTATCCTGTAAAAAACTCAGGCTTAAGAGACATGAGAGACATATAAGAAGTATAAAATATAAAAAACCTCTGCCATAAAACCAGGCACCCTTTTTTCTCATAGTTATGATAACTCCATATCCTTGAATAATCTAAATCCTTGGTTCATTGTGGTTCCTGCCAGAAATCTGCTCTTTCTTTTTTTCTCTCTGATGTCAACCTTCAGGCAGCTATTATTTCTGCTTATTGATAAACAGTTCATCAATAAACACGAAAAAACACTTTTTTTTGGAATAGAAAAGGCAGTCCGAAAAGCTTATTCCGGACTGCCTTGTTGTCTGTTTATTCAGTACTGGAAGTCAGGCAGTTAGCCTGTGCCATAAGAGGCAGGTCAGCCGCAAAACCCCCATGCGACCTTTGCTCAGCAGATGAAAGGCTTAAGCGAAAATCAACTTAACTGTCTCAGCCAGCTCATCCTTCTCTGCCTGGGCTTCAGCCAGGTCCTTGCCGAGAGTGGTGTAGTAAGCCTTGATCTTAGGTTCTGTTCCTGACGGACGGATAATTACAGAAGCACCATCCTCCAGAGTGTAGGTAAGAACATTAGCCTTGGGAAGGCCTGTCTCCTCCGGCTTAGCATAGTCGATTACGGAAGCAACCTTCTTACCACCAAACTCAGCAGGTGCCTCGGCACGAAGACCGGTCATGATGCCAGCCATCTTGTCCATGCCGGAAAGTCCCGGGAACTCATAGCTGTCGATTTTGTTGAGGTAGCGGCCGTACTCATCATAGATAGCCTCAAGACGTTCCTTGATGGAAGAACCGATGCTTCTGTAGTAAGCAGCCATCTCACAGATCAGCATGGAGCCGATGATAGCGTCTTTATCTCTTACATAGGGGCCTGCCAGGTAGCCATAACTCTCCTCGAAACCGAAGATGAAGCGGTCTACTTCGCCGGCTGCCTCTAACTGGGCAATCTGGTCGCCAATCCACTTGAAGCCTGTCAGAGTATGACGAAGCTCTACACCATAATGCTTGGCAACAGCGTCAGCAAGTGGTGTGGAAACGATGGACATGCAGGCAACCGGTTTCTCAGGCATGGTGCCCTTCTCAATGCGGCCTGCGCAGATGTAGTCGAGAAGAAGAACACCCATCTCATTGCCGGATACCAGCTCATAGGAACCATCCGGGCACTTCATGGCGATACCAACACGGTCTGCGTCCGGGTCAGTTGCCAGCATGAGATCTGCGCCAACTTCCTTGGCCAGTTCAAGACCCTTTTCAAGAGCCTCGAAAATCTCAGGGTTAGGATAAGAACAGGTTGTGAAGTATCCATTGGGGTACTCCTGTTCCTTAACGATGGTGATATCTGTGATGCCCATGTCTTTGAGGACTCTGGTTACAGGAACAAGACCGGTACCGTTAAGCGGTGAGTAAACCAGCTTGAGACCTGCGGTCTTGCAGAGACCCGGACGAACCTGTCTTGCCTCGATGGCCTCATAAAGTGCTTCCTTACAGTCCTCTCCTACAAACTTGATCAGACCCTTCTCAACTCCCTCTGCGAAAGACATGTACTTGGCTCCGGTAAGGACGTCTGTCTTCTGGATGGAGTCATAAACAACAGCTGCGGCATCGTCAGTCATCTGACATCCGTCGGGACCATAGGCCTTATAACCATTATACTTGGCCGGATTGTGGGAAGCTGTAACCATGATACCTGCATTACATCCATAATAACGGGTAGCAAAGCTTAAGGCCGGTACCGGCATAAGCTCATCATAAATACGTACATTGATACCGTTGGCAGCCAGAACGCCGGCGGCATCTCTTGCAAAGTTCCAGCCTTTGAGACGGCTGTCATAACTGATGGCAACCAACTGATTACCGCCCTGTGTCTTAACCCAGTCTGCAATGCCCTGTGTAGCCTGTCTTACGACCCAGATGTTCATGCGGTTGGTGCCGGCGCCAAGTGTGCCTCGAAGTCCGGCTGTACCAAATGATAAGGAAACGGCAAAACGCTCTTTGATGGCCTCGTCATCGTCTGCAATGTCCTGAAGTTCCTTATTCAGATCACAGTCAATCAGATCTGCTTCCAGCCAGCGCTTATATTCTTCCTGATACATGTGTTAATCCCCTATCCTTTCTTAGAAAATAGATATAGTTACTTTGACATAAAACTTTCCATCTCACTGACTTTGGTTTTATGGATAATACATAGTAAAATTATACGAAAATAATATATTTATGTCAAGTTGGCAGAAAGGCCAAAGACAGGATTAATTCCCCTTGTTTCAAGCCTTGGATTTCGGTAAAAATTGTGAATCAGATGGATATGAATCCAAATACACTGGCCAGGGAGCTGATCAGAATCACAGTCAGAAACAAAGGACAGATATAGGAAATCATAAAGTTAAAAATCTTTTTTCGTTTGAAAGGCATACCGTCTTTCTCCACTTCCACACTGATGGCCTCTAAGCTGATAACCCTGGTGACAAGATAGCAGGTAGCCACCGCAGCCACCGGCATCATGAGGGAATTGGTGATAAAGTCAAAGAAATCAAGAAACTGCATGCCGAGGATTTTGACATTGGCCCAGACGCCATAGCCCATGGCCGATGGCGTACCAAGGAGAATGACGATTACACCCGTTACAATGGTAGCCTTCTGCCGGCTCCAGGAAAACTCATCCTCAAAAGTGGAAACGGCACTCTCTGTAAGGGCGATGGCACTGGTGAGGGCGGCAAAGAATACCAGGACAAAGAACATGATGCCCGCAGGCGTTCCAAAGCCCATACTGTCAAATACCTTGGGTATGGTAATGAACATGAGGGAGGGCCCTGCCTGCAGGGCGTCCGGGTCTCCGCCGGAAAAGGCAAAGACAGCCGGTATGATCATCAGGCCGGCCAGGACAGCTATGCCCGTATCAAAAATCTCAACATTGGTGGTAGCCTGTTCGATGGACACGTCATCCTTCATGTAGGAGCCGAAGGTAATCAGGATACCCATGGCAATGGACAGGGAATAAAACATCTGCTGCATGGCAGAGACGACGGTCATCCAGGAAAAATTAGCCGGATTGGGAATCAGAAAATAAGCCACACCGGCCATGGCACCTTTTCTGGTCATGGAGTAGATGGAAACGATTACAGCCAGGACTACCAGAATAGGCATCATAAACTTGGATACTCTTTCAATACCATTCTGAACACCCATGTAAATGACCACCATGGTGATCAGGGCAAAGATGAGAAACCAGAATTCCACGCTGCTGCCGGTGATAAATTCTGTAAAGTAATCATCGGAGGCCAGCAGGTGGCCGTGTCCAAAAAGATACTCATACATATACTTGATAACCCATCCACCAATTACGGCATAGTAAGACACGATCATGATGGGAATGATGGCGTTGAGCCAGCCTCCAAAATAAAAAAAACCGCTTTTTCCATAATAGGTATAAGCGCCCACAGGAGCCTTCCTGGTTATTCTTCCCAGGGCTGTCTCAGCTATGATCATGGCGTAGCCAAAGGTCAGAACCAGGATCAGGTAGACCAGCAGAAAAATGCCGCCACCGTATTTGGCTGCCAGGTAGGGAAAGCGCCAGATATTTCCCAGGCCCACAGAGGCCCCGGCAGCCGCCAGGACAAAGCCCAGCTTTCCAGAGAAACTGCTTCGTTGTTTAATGGGTTCTTCTGTTTGTGTGTTCTCCTTCATAAAATACCCCTCCTATATAATTAATATACCTTGCCCCAGGGTCTGCTTTAGAGGTCCGATACCCGGACTTCCACTGGCAGAATGGGGACCTGTGTCTTCCGGATAACAGCTGGACGACACTTTACATATTATAACATTATTTTAGAGAGGCTTCTATATTATGACTCAGATAGTATGGCTTTTTTACAGAAATGAATATATAATGACATTGTCAAAATATTATAGGCGATAAGAACATGACTCTTGCATATTGGAAAGCCTTCACATGGAAAGGATTCTGGTTAAAATGTAATCCTGAATACAGTATGTGGAAAGACGGTGCAGTCACTGAAGGACGTAAATTATGGAAGTTAAGATTTCAGAGTTGAAATATGAGGTGATAATATTATGAGAATTTACCGGGCAAATACTTATGAGGATATGAGCAGAAAGGCAGCCAATATTATCTCTGCCCAGATTATCATGAAGCCGGACGCGGTTCTGGGATTGGCCACCGGGTCCTCCCCTTTGGGCATTTACCGGCAGCTGATTGAATGGTATAAAAAGGGAGACCTGGATTTCAGGGAGGTCCGGACAGTGAATCTGGATGAGTACAAGGGACTGGCTCCCGAAGACCGGCATAGCTATGCTTATTTTATGAAAGAGAATCTTTTTGATCATGTCAATATCGACCCTGCCAACACCCATATTCCCAATGGCTTAGAAAAGGACGAAGCCCTGGAATGTGCCAGGTATAATGAGGTCATCGCCGGTCTTGGCGGCATCGACCTGCAGCTTCTGGGAATTGGGGCCAATGGACATATCGGTTTCAATGAGCCGGGGGAGGCCTTTGAGAAGGAAACCCATTGTGTCAGGCTGACGGATACGACTATAGAGGCTAATGCCCGCTTTTTCGAGACCATGGACCAGGTGCCCAAATATGCCTATTCCACCGGTATCAAAAATATTATGCAGGCCAGGAGCATTCTTTTGATCGCCTCCGGAAAGGCCAAGGCTGAGGCAGTAAATCAAATGCTTACCGGCCCTATCAGCCCGGCCTGCCCCGCTTCCATCCTCCAGCTCCATAATAATGTGTCCATCGTGGCAGACAAGGAAGCCCTCAGTATCTATGATTCTCTTTGAAGCAGCCTGATAATATAAGAGATCTAAAAACAGAAACCAGAGTTAGAGGATAAAAATAAAGAAAGCCCGGGGTGAATCTATTCTGAAAAGATAGATGGCCCCGGGCTTTCAGGTTAGTATTATATATATTTATTTGTTCTCCCGTGGAATACAAATTTTACATATATATTACATTAATTATACACTAATCATGTGAAAAATGTAGTAGGAAAATTAAAAACTTTTTTATAGATAATAGTCAATATATCTTAATGATTTCTTATAAATTCCTTAATGATAGTTATTAATCAAAAGTCAGGTCAATGACAGTAATCTCACTGTGGGTGCCTATCCTTAAAGGAGGCCCATAATAGCCTACCCCTCCGGTGACCAGGGTCTGCAGGCCGTCAATTACTTTATAGCCATAGCCGTTTTCGTTGAAATATCTTACGATGTAATTACCGGGAAAGATCTGGCCATTGTGGGTGTGGCCGCAGAGGGTCAGGTCTGCTCCGGCCCTGGCCAGGGACTGGAATTCCCAGGGCTCATGTTCCAGAACGATAACAGGTTTGTCATGGTCGATATCCTTCAGAAGCTTTGAGGCCTTTAAACGGACACTCTTACCATCACCGTAGCGCTCTCCGTCCAGCCGGCCTGCCAGCTGGATAGATCCGTCGGCTATGGTGATCACCTTGTCATTGAGCATGGTGAAGCCGCATTTTTCCACGAAATCTACCATATCCTGGCTTCTGATGGCGTCTTCCGCTTTTACTATGGGAAAACCTACAAGCAGGGGCTCATTGACGTCATGGTTGCCGTAGATGGCATAGCTTCCCATGGGTGCCTTCATTTTTTTTAAGGCGTTAATATATCTGTCCGGATTCTTCAGGCCCCGGTAGGTGCTGGTGAAGAAATCTCCTACCGTAAAAATAATATCAGGTTTCTGCTCATTGACCATGGCTGCCATCCGTTCGTACATGGCAGGATCGGAATTCACAGACATATGGAGATCGCCCAGGAGCATAACCTTTAGGGATTTGACACCGCCGGCGCTTTTGTCGATTTTGATGGAATAATTTTTAACGGTGATATTTTCCGCATTTATCATGCCATAATAATTCATGGCAAAGGAGAAAGCCGCGGAAAGGACAAGGACCGTCCAGGCAGCCTTCTTTCCATGCAT
>CAMOZD010000068.1 GCA_946630645.1 uncultured Lachnospiraceae bacterium | reverse complement strand
ACCCACATATTCCGCATTGTGGATACCGCCGTCCACCAAAACCGTCGGGCCTTCCCTGTCTCCGTAAATCAAAGTGCAGGGGAGCTTATCTTCATCGGTAAACGGCAGATCCAGATAGCCCTGGATTTTCTCTCCTTTTTTTACTGTCAGATTACAAAGTGTAAACGACATGGCAGCCTCCCTTCTGTCATAGCTAAAACTTTATATATAGGATGTATATTTTTATAACTATAGTATCATATATAGAACATACATTATCAAAGCCAGAGTATTACACTTGCAAATGCTTAATTATAACAAAAGAACTATAGCCGGAAAATGCTTTATTATAGCCAAAGTTTTATAGCTGAAAAATGCATTAACCATTTCGTCAAATCAATGACCTACCGGCCGTAGGCCATGATAGGATCCCCTTCCTTTATGGCAAGGGTGGCGACAACCATCAGAATCTCTGCGTCAAACTCCGCGAAATACTCTTTCAGGACATTTCCGAACAAGTCTTTAATATACCCGATCTTCTGCCCCTTTTTAATCTTGTCGTCCCGTCCGGCCAGGGGATACCAGCGGCCGCTGTAATCTGCGTCCAGATAAACGCCTTCTGTGATGGTCTTAATCTCTGCCTCAGCCGGTCTTTTTACAGCCTGCCCGGGGTAGACCTTAAGATATTTCAACACATTCAGGACATTTTCCAGATAAGCGTCCACTTCCTCCCGGGACCATCTGCAGCACTCTCCCAGCTCCAGCTCTAAGGAAGGAACTCCCACCATGGCCGAAAAAGTATAGGCATGGTTGGTGGCCCTGGACTTCAGCATGTACTTTGCGTGAAGAACGTACTGGGCCGCCTCCTCGGAAATATCCAGAGCCTCCTGGCAGTCACTGATTCCGGGATAATAAACGTAGGATGGCTGGGTCTCAGGAATATCCCCACCGTGGGTATCAATGTGGAAATCCACCTTTTTTATGAATTCCTCAGCCAGTACATAAGCCATCCTGTCCCCGGTCGTTCCATCCTTATCAGGGGGAAACAGGCGGTTCAGGTTTTTCCCGTCAGCAGGAACCACATAAGGACGGCGATTGATAAAGGCCTCCACATTCACCGGGTTAATGATGACGATCTGTCCATGAATCTCTTTGGGATCCAGGTCCTCCGCCAGTTCAAAAACCGCTTCGATCGAAGGATATTCACAACCGTGTATCGCCGATGTGATCAATACCGTCTTTCCCTCTTCCTGGCCGTTGATGACGGTTACGGGAAAGCGGGCATCCGTCCCCGGCACAGGCGTCCAGCCGCTGGCCTTGCTTCCGGGTTTCGCAGAGATTCCACCAAAAGTAATCGTTTCTTTCAAAGCTATCACTCCTCTCTCTGTTCCATATACCTGATTCTTATACAACTTTCGCGCCAGGTGCCGGTCAGCCTGCCCGGCAGGCAAATTCCGCAGAAGGCGCGAAAGAATTACAATAAAATCTTACCTTTCTCAAAAGAAAGTTCAGGCTTGCCCGAATTTATGACAGGCAACCTGGTGCCCTTTTTCGACCTCCACCAGTTTAGGGTGTTCTTTCCTGCACTTATCCATGCAGTACTCGCAGCGGTCCTGGAAAGGACATCCCGGCGGCACATCCAGGGGACTGGGTGCCTCGCTGTCTATACTCTCAATCTTTTTAGAAAAATCCATATTCAGATCAAAGATAGCTCCCTGCAGGGCCTGGGTATAGGGATGCATGGCATTCTTACCGATATCCTCGCCAGGAAGAACCTCCACGATATTGCCCAGATACATAACGGCAATCTCATGGGCAAAGGACTGGATCAGACCCAGGTCATGGGCGATAAAGCCTATGGTGATATCCTTCTCCTTCTGCAGGTTGACCACCAGCTCGATGATAGTCTTCTGGACAGACACATCCAGGGCACAGGTAGCTTCATCCATGACGATAATCTCCGGCTCTAAAGCGATGGCTCTTGCTATGGCCACACGTTGACACTGGCCGCCGCTCATATTGTGGGGATAACGGTCCGCAAAAGACTCAGGAAGGTCCACCATTTTCAGAAACTTCTTTGCCGTGGCATCTTTTTCTGATGGTTTGATCCGGTTGAAATTAAGCAGGGGCTCACAGATGATATCCCTTACCTTCATTTTGGGGTTGAAGGATCCTGACGGATCCTGGAAAACCATCTGGATATGCTGGCGGTTCTGCCGCAGCTCCTCACCCTTAAGCTTAGTGATATCTTTTCCTTTGAAGATAATCTCCCCTGAAGTAGGTTTATCCAGGGATACCAGGAAACGCATGAAGGTACTCTTGCCACATCCGGACTCTCCCACCAGGCCCAGGGTCTTGCCCTTGTAAAGGTTCAGGCTCACATCATTACAGGCCAGGAGGGTCCGGTTATTCGATGCCGGAAACTCCCTGGTCACATGCTTTGCTTCCAGAATCAGCTCTCTGTCATCATACATAACGTTCACCTCCCAAAGACGGTACCGCATCCAATAACATCTTGGTATAAGCATTTTCCGAATGATGGAGAATGTAGTCCCTGTCTCCTTGGTCTTCAATGAGACCATCCTTCATGACAATCAGGTAGTCGGACATGTAAGCCGCCACACCCAGATTGTGGGTAACCATGATGATATTGGTGCCGAAATCATCTCTCAGTTCCATAAACTGGCGGATGATCTGGGCCTGGGTGGTCACATCCAGGGCACTGGTAGGCTCATCTGCCAGCAGTAATTTCGGTTCGTAGGTCATACCCATGGCGATGCCGACACGCTGCCTCATACCACCGGACAGCTGGAAAGGATAACTTCTCATAATATTATCCCCGCTGGGCAGTCTCATCCGCTCCAGCATCCTCACTGCCTTGTCCCAGGCATCCTGCTTGGATATATCCTTTTCATGAGTGCGGATATACTCCACATAGGAAGCACCGATCTTCCTGGTGGGATTCATCATGGCCCCGGAGTCCTGGAAGATCATGGAAATCTCCGTGCCTCTGAGCTTCCGCCACTCTTCTTTACTCTTTCCCAGGAGCGAGTTTCCTTCAAAAAGAATATCTCCCCCTGTCACTTTTCCACCGCCGGGCAGCAGGCCCAGGACCGCACGGATGACCGTGGTCTTGCCGCTGCCGGATTCCCCGACGATAGAACATAACTGGCCCGGTTCCAGGGTCAGGTTGAAATCTTTAACGATCTCCCGGCTGCCATAGGAGATGCATGCGTTTTTAATCTCTAATAATGCCATTCTACATCTCCTCCTTATTCTGATTTGGGATCCAGGATATCACGAAGACTGTCACCCAGCATGTTAAATACTACAACGGTGATAAAGATCGCAAGACCCGGGAATATCATAAGCCATGGGGCAGACTGCATGTAGGCCCGTCCTTCACTGAGCATCAGACCCCACTCAGGAGTGGGCGGGATGGCGCCGAAGCCCAGGAAGGAAAGGGCTGCCAGCTCCAGCATCATGCTTCCGATATCCGTGGCTGCCGTGATTACCAGGGTCGGTAAGGCATTTGGCAGCATGTAGCGGGACAACATATAAAAAGTCTTGGATCCGGTTACTATAGCCGCGTCCACATAATCCCTGTGTCGGATCTTCATGACCAGGCTTCGGGCCAGGCGGGCATATTTGGGCCAGGTAACCAGGGAGATGGCCAGGACCGCATTACGGACGCTGGCTCCCATGATACCAGCTACAGCCAAGGCCAGAACCAGACCGGGGAAGGCGATCATCATATCAGCAATACGCATGATAACGGTATCTACCCATCCTCCAAAATAACCGGCCAGAATACCCAGAACCAGACCGACAACAAACACAATAGCTACAATAGAGAAAGAAGCCGTCAGGGAGACTCTCGAACCATAGATCACTCTGGCATAAATGTCCCTGCCCATCTTATCCGTTCCAAAGATATGTTCGGAACTGGGTGCCTCAATGGCCTGGGTCAGGTCGCTGGCTGTGGGGTCCACACCGCCGGATACCACCGGGGCAAATATGGCGGTAAGGACAATGAGAATCGCCAGGATTAAAAAGATTGTAAAGGTCTTATATTTCAGAAAGAAATTCTCTTTTTTCATGCTGTCACCTCTTCAATCTCATACGGGGATCCACAAAATAGTAGGACAGGTCAACCAGAAGATTGATAACCATATAAATTACCGCAACCCATAAAACATATCCCTGGATGAGATAATAGTCACAGGATGTGATAGCTGAAACAGCCAGGTTACCAAGTCCGGGGTAGGAGAAAATAACCTCCACCACAGAAGTACCACCAAGCAGGGATCCAATGGACAGGCCCAGCATGGTGATCAGCGGCAGCAAGGAATTGGGAAATACATTGAGCCACAGGATCTTCCATGATTTCACACCTCTGGCCTTGGCGCCAATCACATAATCCGAGGACAGTTCCTCCAGCACTGCTGTCCGGACCTGTCTGGTATATTTGGATGACATGGCAATCGCAAGGGTGAGGGAGGGGAGAACCATACTTTTAAAATCTCCTCCCGAGGATATAACGGGGAATATCTGGATTTTTACACAAAAGGCAAGCATAAGGAGAAGACCTACCCAGAAATTGGGAAGGGAAACTCCCAGGAAAGTGATCCCCCGGACCAGATAATCGATCCAGCTGTCTTTGTAGACTGCCGAGATCATACCTAGGGGCACTGCGATAATCAACATGAGGATCACCGAGAAGATGGTGAGCTTCAATGTAGGCCAAAGGCGGGCTGCCAGCAGGGTAACTACAGGCTTATGGAGCATGTAGGAATCCCCGAAATCTCCGTGAAGACAATTGCCGACCCAGCGGAAGTACTGGGTGAAAAAGGGATCATTTAATCCCATCTCCTGGCGGATCGCGTTTACGGTCTCATCCGTCGGCATGGTCCCCGATGCCGTCAGCATATGTCTGACTGGATCACCGGGTGACACATAGGTCAGGAGAAAGGTTATAAAACTGATTCCGATCAGGACGACAACAATCTGCAGCAGCCGCGAGATCAACTGTTTCTTACTCAAGTAAAACTCCTCCCTTTCCAAGAATAGTTTGCAAAGGCATAAGGGAGAGCACAATATCATACTGTACTCCCCCATTATGAATCATCATTTCATCATTAATTTATATAGCAGGGATAATGCTCCCCAAAGGGGAGTTATCTGGACCCGGCACAGGAGGTCTCATAAATCTTGTGGCCGGGTCCGGATCAGGAACGTTGAGGAGGTCCCAGATATTACCCTTTTCTCCGGATTACTGGGCAGGTGTAATCTCTGTAGTAATCCAGTAGTAATCTGCTGTATGGATATGAGCATAGCCTACATTCTTGGAGTAGATCATGGAGCTGTTGTAGTAGCCGTCGATGATTGCAACTCCATCATCGATGAGGATCTGCTGCATCTGCTGAAGAAGCTCAGCTCTCTTGTCGGCATCAGCTGTCTTCGTGAACTCATCGTATAACTTATCATACTCTGGGTTGGAATATCCACAGTAGTTAGGTCCAACAACCTGGCCATTCTCATCCTTCTCACTGGTGTACCAGTTCTTCATGTACTCGGAAGGATCACCGTTACCAACTGTAGTCCAGTTGTTATTATTGAGGTCATACTCACCTGCAACCAGGCTGCTCCACTGGTCGTCAGAGCTGCCGTAAGCTGCTGTCACACCAATACCGATCTCTTTGAGGTACTCAGCGTGGGCGGAGGAGAAATCATTGAGGGACCTGTTCTCATAGGAAACATACTTAAGGTTGATGTCTTTTCCGTCAAGCTCACGGATACCATTTCCATCCGTATCCTTGATTCCAGCCTCGTCAAGCATCTTCTTTGCCTCGTCAACATTGTAAGCATAAGTATCGGTAAGCTTGTCATAGCCGTAGGACAGGGTGGACGGGAGTACGGAGTAACCTGCTGTGTATAAACCATTAATCAGGTTGGACTGACAGATGGCATCCTTGTCGATGGCCATGATAACAGCCTTACGAAGGGCATCGTTGCCCAGGACACCGTCAAAGTTTATCCAGGAGAATCCTGTACGTACGCCGGATGCGATATCTACAGTAAAGTTCTCATCATTCTTGAAGTTCTCAATATCAGCTACGTTGGTGATGTTCTCAGCCAGGTCAATCTGTCCGCTCTGCAGAGCCATGGTCTTGGCGGAAGCATCTCCCATGAACATGATCTCAACCTTGTCATAAGGAACTTCTTCACGGTAATTGGCATTCGCTACCATTGTGTAACCAGTCTGGTCTGTAAAGCTTTCTACAGCATAAGGACCGGTACCGATAACGCCGCTCTCCCAGTTCTCAGTTCCTTCTACGTCGATAATCTCACAAACAGGATAAGCCAGGTTGCCGAGGAAGTTATAATCAGCTTCCGGCAGAACAAATGTTACAGTGTTCGCTGCATCATCCGCTGTGATTACTGTCTCATAGGGAACATACTTTTCAGGAGTGGAGGAACCATTAGGTCCTTCTGTCTTCAGTCTCTCAAAGGACTCTACAACCTTTGTGGCTGTCATGTCTGTACCATTGGAGAACTTAACGCCCTCTTTCAGCTTAATAGTCCATGTCTTATAGTCTTCAGATACTTCGTAGGAGTCAGCCAGCCAGGGCTCAGCGACCATCTCGTCGTTGAACTTAAAAAGGGCTTCGCCAATACCAAACCTCATACAGTTCCAGGCAGTATTAATATCTTTTGCCGGGTCGATCAGACCATCCGTATACATCTGACAGCCAAAAGTCAGAACTTTTTCATCGTCTGAGTCAGCCGCTGTGGAGTCGCTGCCAGAACCTGAAGATCCGCCGCAGGCTGTGAGCACAGATAGTCCCATAACCACACATAATCCAAGAGCAGCCAGTCTTTTCATCGTCTTTTTCATAGTATTCCTTCCTTCTCTTTTTGTTTTACTTTTGCTTGGTTAG
>CAMOZD010000067.1 GCA_946630645.1 uncultured Lachnospiraceae bacterium | reverse complement strand
AGAAGAGATGGCAGAACTGATGACAAGTTACGGAAGCTACGCCCCTCTCTTCCTGATCGGTATCTGTTTCCTCAAGCTTTGTATGACTGCCTTCTGCATCCAGTTTGGCCTGAGGGGAGGCCATTTCTTCCCTCTGATCTTTGCCTGTGTCTGCCTGGGTATGGGCCTGGCCATGCTGGTCTTCCCTGACCCCTCCAGCCATGTGGTCTTTGCCTCAGGAGCGGTCACTGCGGTAACCCTGG
Organism: uncultured Lachnospiraceae bacterium; assembly: GCA_946630645.1. Taxonomy (GTDB): domain Bacteria; phylum Bacillota; class Clostridia; order Lachnospirales; family Lachnospiraceae; genus Anaerobutyricum. Next base: position 6,739 of record CAMOZD010000067.1, on the reverse strand, counting down.
GAGCCCAGTTGAAAAAGCCCATCGCTGTTTCCCTGCTCCTTCTCCTCTGCTTCCCGGCAAGACTCCTCTTCTGGATCTTCCTCTGCGCTGTCATCGGCGGAAGGATAGCCCGGCTGCTGACTCCTGGATTATCTGAAATAAAATGATGAAAACGATGTACCAACAGATAAACTGAGGCTGTCGCTCAAAAGCGGAGCCCCCGTTAACCTAGAACACTAATCTAGAACAGGAAAGAAGTCCTCAATACCAACAAACACAAACCATTGGATGTTGAGGACTTCTTTCTCTATCTACAAGAGTCTATCCGCTTCTGCAACATTTCTTTTTTACTTTCTGATATGATATCTACTCATTTACTGGTTTAATCAACCAGACCTGGAAGTTTTCATGGACTTCCCGGACCGGTTTTTAGCTGTCTTTGTCATTTCAGAATCTAGTCCCATACCTTAGAACATTATGCTCTGCCTGCATGACAAATGGGACAAGCCGGACAAATCCCTATACCAGGCAAAAAATCTTTCATGATACTGTTTTTTACAGAAAGTCGGCCATATCATCATCCGACAGGGTTTTTATTCCATTTTGACCAAGAATCTTTTCCGCTCCTTCCACATCGTCAACTCTGAAAACAACATAAGCGCTTCCATGAATGGCAGCCGTGAAAGCATAAACATACTCAATATTCACATCGGCCTTTTTCAGAACATCCAGGATCATCTTCAGGGAACCAGCCTGGTCATTCATTTTAACAACTACTACCGGAGTCTCCTTGATGATCGTATACTGGCCCAGTGCCTCCTTGGTTTTCTCAATATCAGAAACGATAATTCTAAGAATCCCAAAACTCTTGGTCTCCGCAACAGACAGGGCACGAATATTAACTCCCGCTTCAGTGATTACCTCAACCGCGCTGCAAAGGGTGCCGGGCGTATTTTCAAGAAATGCGGATAACTGTGTGATTGCCATGATCATTCCTCCCTTTTACATGATATTTATTTACCAGATTTATTATTCATATATAACAGCATTACTATTTACATATATTGGAATTACACTTCACCTATAACAGGATTACTATTCATGAAGCTTACGTTTGTCAACTACCCGGACTGCCTTACCTTCCGAACGTTGAATGGTTTTGGGAGCCATGAGATGAATCTTGGGACTGATGCCCAGCATGGATTTCATGGCTGTCTTCAGATCCTGCTCTCTCTTCTGCATCTCTGAAATCTTATCAGAGAACATCTCTTTCGGAAATTCGATAAATACATCGAAGGTATCTGTGTTGTTTACCCTGTCCACAACGATCTGATAATTGGGTGTATAGCCTGCATTAAGGAGGACTGTTTCAATCTGGCTTGGGAAGACATTCACACCACGGATTACCATCATATCGTCACTGCGACCCAGGGGTTTGGTCATCCTGACATGGGTCCTTCCACAGGGACATTTGTCGCGGGACAGGATACAGATATCCTTCGTCCGGTAACGGAGGAGGGGAAATCCTTCCTTGTCCAGGGATGTGAAAACCAGCTCTCCCTTTTCTCCCTCAGGAAGAACCTCGCCGGTCTCCGGATTAATTACTTCCACATAGAAATGGTCCTCGTTGATATGCATGCCCTTCTGGGCCTGGCATTCGTAGGCGACACCGGGACCGGAAATCTCTGTCAGCCCGTAGATGTCATAGGCCTTGATCCCCAGACTCTTTTCGATGCTGCGGCGCATTTCCTCTGTCCAGGGTTCCGCCCCGAAAATGCCCGCTTTCAGTTTATTATCCTCAGGCTTGTATCCTCTCTCGGCCAAAGACTCTCCGATATATGCGGCATAGGAAGGTGTACAGCAGAGAATAGTCGCACCCATATCCATCATAAACTGGATCTGCCGGTCCGTATTCCCCGATGACATGGGCAGGGTAAGGCAGCCCACCTTATGGGAACCTCCGTGGAGGCCGAAGCCTCCTGTAAAGAGCCCGTAGCCATAGCATACCTGACAGATATCCTCGTCTGTCCCTCCTGCGGCAACGATAGCCCTGGCGCAGCATTCTTCCCACATATCCACATCCTTCTGGGTATAAAAGGCTACAACTCTCTTTCCCGTAGTACCGGAAGTAGAGTGAATCCGCACACAGTTCTTCAGGTCTGTCCCTAAAAGTCCGTGGGGATAAGAATCCCTCAGGTCATCCTTGGTAAGGAAGGGCAGTTTCTTTATATCCTCAATACTGCGGATGTCTTCCGGTCTGACTCCCTTCTGGTCCATCAGATTACGGTAATATGGCACACAGTCATAGACATGCTGTACCTGTTTCACTATTTTTTCATTCTGGATTTTTATGATGTCTTCCCTCGATGCCGTCTCAATCTCGGGCTGATAATATTTCTTCATATATTGCTCCTTTCCGGGATAAAATCCTACACCGATTTTATTGTTTTCTGTGAGTTTTGTCCAGTAAATCCATGTATTTTTTATAAACTCTTATCTCTCCAACCAAAAATGCTAAACAATTTTTCAGGCGGCTGTGCCCGGCAGGAAACAAATTATTAGAAGATCAATATTTCAACTGGTTTTTATCCCTGTTCTAAGTTAAAATATTGAGTGAATTTAATTTTATAGCTTAATTTATAAGAAAATTTAGGGAAATGAACTTTCCATAAAAAAGACCTGAAAGAAAAAGGAGCATAAATTTCATGAAGAAGTTCATTCTGCAGTTAAAAAAAGCCCGCCACACTTATCTTTTTACGGCACTTGGTATACTATTGATCCTCTTTCCCAAGCAGATTGGCGATGCCGCTCCCTATATTGTAGGGGCAGCTACCTTACTATATGCTTTTGTTAATCTTTTCGTCTGTCTCAAATTCCCTGAGGCCGGCCTGAGCCTGGGGGACAGTGTTGTCAAAGCAGTAATCGGCCTGGTCAGCCTCACGCTCAAGGATAAGGCAATCTCCGTTCTGGGTGTAATATGGGCGGTGGTATCCCTCCATGAAGCTTCCGATGAGATAGACGAGTATTATAAGACAAAACATATCAGTTTCATTAGTGCAGGCAGCATTATCCTGACCATAGTCTTTGCCGCCATGCTCATGATGGATCCCTTTGACCATTTCATCACCCATTTAAGAATCCTGGGGCTGGAGATGATTGCCGCCAGCTTTATCCGGCGCAGAATAAAAACCTTTTAAATCCGGGAATCCATCAAAAATATCCATATTGGTCTCTCCATTCCTTTCATATTTTAAAAAAAGAATAGAGCTTCAACATCAAATACATTATCAGGCTTTTGTAAAGTTCCTGTAAGCCGAAAGGGGAAAGGTCACCACAAACTCACTGCCCTGGCCCGGCTGACTTTGCAGCCGGATCCTTCCACCGTGAAGCAGAAGGGCATGTTTGACGATGGACAGGCCCAGACCGGTCCCTCCCACCTCCTTACTGTGGGATTTATCTACCCGATAGAAACGCTCAAAGATCCGGTCCTGGTCTTCCTTGGCTATACCGATTCCGCTATCTTTTACGCTCAGTGCAATTTCCTTTTCCGATGGCGTGACAACCAGCTTGACCCAGCCTCCGGGATAGTTGTATTTTATGGCATTATCACAAAGATTATAGACGATGCTGTAGAGCAGCTGGGGGATTCCCTTCATCATAGACCTGCTTCCACTAAGATCCAGACTGACATTCCTGGCCTCAGCCGCAGCCTCCAGGCTGTCAAGGGCATTTTCCCCGATCCGGTAAAGATCACAGTCCTCCCATTCCATCTCCAGGTCTCCGCTGTCCAGCCTGGTCAGGTCAATAATATCCTCAACCAGCTGGGACAGCCGGGAGGATTCATCATAGATTCTCCTGGCAAAAGGCCTGACATCCTCTTCCTTCACCAGGCCGTTGGCCAGGAGCTCGGCATAACCGGAAATGGCATGGAGGGGGGTTTTTAATTCATGGGAGACATTGGTGGTGAACTCCTGGCGGATCAGGGCCGTCTTTTCAATCTGGTCCTGGTCCGCTTTCAGCTGTCTTCTCTGGGCTGAGATATGGCGGAGCAGGGGCTCAACCTCTTTATAATTCTCCTTGCCATAGTAAGCCTCCGGATGGTCCGGGTCTATCTCATTGATGGGCTTTACAATTTTCCTGGCCAGGTGGGAGGCCAGAAAAACAGAAAGAAGAAGGGCCATGAAAATCACAAGGCAGATGGGCTGGGCAAAACCAAGGACCAGGGCCCAGACCGTAGTCTGGACGATGGACAGGCGGAGCACCGTCCCGTCAGGAAGGCGCTGGGCCGCGTAGAGCTGCTGGTCCGACAGGGTATCGGAAAAACGGACAGCCTGACCATAGCCCTTCTCCAGGGCTTCCTTTACCTCCTTTCTCTCCAGATGGTTTTCCATGGTCTGGAAATCAGCCTCATTATCAAAAAGGACATTGCCCTCCCCATCAATCCAGGTAATCCGGTAATCTGCTGCCTGCAGCTGGTCAAAATAAACCATGCCGGACAGGGCCACTCCCCGGGCAGCCAGGTCCGTCTCATTCTTGAGCTGTTTTTTTTGCAGAGACGTAAAATAATTATAGGATATACCCATGATAAATATAAGCGAAGCCAGAAATACTGTAATTGCCACAAGCCATATGGCTTTAAATATCTTATTACTCATCTGCCACCTCCATTTTATATCCGACACCCCGCACAGTCCGGATCAGGTCTCCGCCCTTTTCCAGCTTGGTCCGCAAAGTCCCGATATGGACATCCACCGTCCTGGTCTCCCCTGTGAAATCCATACCCCAGACACTGGAAAGGATGATATCCCTGGTAAAAACCTGCCCTGGATGTTCCATAAAAAGCTTCAGGAGATCATACTCCTTCAGGGTAAGACTGACAGATCTGCCAGCCACTTCCACCCTGTGCCTGCCCTCATCCAGCTTTACAGGGCCACAGGTCAGGTCTTTTACCTTTCCCGTCTCGCTGCCGGACCGGCGCAGGACTGCCTTAATCCGTGAAACCATTTCCATCATGCCAAAGGGTTTGACCAGATAATCATCCGCCCCGGAATCAAGACCGATCACCTTATCATATTCACTGCCTTTGGCCGTGGCCATAATCAATGGAATATCTGCCGTTACCGGGGACAAGCGCAGCTTATTAAGGATGGTCAGTCCATCTTCCCCCGGCAGCATGACATCCAGAATCACCAGCCGGGGCAGACCCTTTTTCACCGCCTGCCAGAAAGCAGGAGCATTCTCAAAGCCCCGGGCCTCAAATCCAGAAGCCTTCAATGTATATACCATCAGGTCCCTGATGGCCTGGTCATCTTCCACACAATAAATCATAGAGACTCCTCCCTTATATTTTCGCTATATAATCAATATAAGGAGACATTGTAAACCCTGTAATCATATTGTTGTAAATTCCAGGTAAAGGCAGGGCCTTCCAGGCAAAAAATGCCGGCTTATTTCCATGTGCTTTGCCTTGTAATACTCAGCCGGGACAAATATAATAGGACCAAAAGATCTTTATAAAAACTTTTGCAAAGCATCACATGATTATTTTGTTTAATATACTTTAAAAGGAGTTCCCATGAAAAAAGCGGTAATATTTGACATGGACGGCGTACTGTCGGATTCTGAATGGATCTATGTGGATAAGATTCTGGAAATGCTGAGAGAAGAAAATATATTTATTGAGGCGGAGGAAATAAACGACCTTTTCGGCAAGAGTATGATCTTCCTTTGCCAGGAATTGAAATCAAGATATCATTTAAATAAAGAAGCTTCTTCCTATGCTGACCGGGTCCATGCCCTAAGGGACAAGCATATCAAAGACCATGGACTTTTTCCCATGGAGGGTGCTGTGGAACTTGTGGAAAAACTTCATGGCCAGGGAATTCCAATTGCCGTGGCCTCCAGTGCTCCCTTAGAAACCATCAGGGGCAACATGATGCGGTTCGGGATCTACGACTACATAGATGCTATTGTCAGCGGACTCGACTGCAGCCGGGGGAAACCTTACCCTGATATTTACCTGGAAGCGGCATCCCGCCTGGGACTCTCCCCCGACGACTGTGTGGTGGTCGAAGACTCTGCCAACGGTGTGGCAGCCGCAAAAAATGCCGGCATCTACTGCATCGCCTTTGTCCCTCCAAAAGCAGTAAAGCAGGATGTCAGCAGGGCAGACCGGATCCTGACCGGCTTTGCCGGAGTTGACCCTGACAGTATCCTGGGAAATGAAACACCTATAGATTAATAAATATGTATATGTTGACAGTTCAAAGAACTCTACCTGTAACTACCTGTATAAATATTATTATAATCTGGGTGCCGACCGCCTTAAGAAAATGTCATATAGATCTCCCTTAATGCTCGATTTACACAACTGTACATTCCCCGTCTTCCGGGACCCGGATCCCGGAAAGATTTCTTTCATTCGCAAACGCTATGATGTCTTTTCGAGTAAGCAAAGCATGATTGACACTATCCAGATGAGATGCAATCACGATGGTCTGTGGAGCCACCTGACATATTTTTTCGATGTCAGGCAGATTCATGATCAATCTGCCCAGCGGTGTAGTCGCTTCACAGCAATTCAGAATGATGGCCTCCGGATGGTACTTTCTGATTGTTTGTTCTACTTCTGTACAGTAAATCGTATCAGCGGCAAGATACAGACACTTTTCTCCGGGAGTCTCAAATACATAGCCGCAGACTTCACCCATCTTTTCAACAACTTGATCGCTGTCACCATGAATTGCCTTCGTCTTGTGGA
>CAMOZD010000066.1 GCA_946630645.1 uncultured Lachnospiraceae bacterium | reverse complement strand
CAAAAAAATGATAAAGGACAGTCCGGACTTTGCAAATGTGGTCTCCAATATCACCATCCAGGGTCTCTTATTTATCGTCAGCAGTTTTTCCCTGCTCAGTATAGATAAAATGTGTAATCTTCTTGGCTGGAACTCCAATGTAAACTTCTATAATTACTGTCCCACTTACCTGACCAGTTCCTTATCAGGTTTTACCGCGGTCTTTGCCCTGTCAGTAATACTGGAGCGTTTTTCGTCGGTGGCTGTTATTGATTATGTGGTTAGGGCGATCTCTTTGGCGGGTAAGTATTCTTTGTATATTCTTTTGTTCCATTTTGTTGCCTATAAGGCGGTTACCGGAATCCAGCTGATGATTTATCATCAGCCTGGCTACAGGCTGGCATCTTTCCCATGTTTTGTGACAGCGAGTGGCTGGTGGCTGGTCTATACCGTAACAAGCCTGGTCATATCCATCCTGGTGGGTGTGGCCCTAAAGAAATTCATGAGTATTCTTCCATGGCGAAAGGCATAGATATAGTTTAAATTGTTTGCGAATATAAAAAAAGGTCAGTTCAATTTCTGGCCTTTTTTTGATATAATTTTATAAAGTTAAAACAGGGCAGCAGGGAGGAGGTAAAAAATGGTTTTTGTTCGTTATGATAAAGACCGGCAGTGTGTCAGTGCCTATGATGGCCAGAACAGAATAGGGGAATGTACTTACAGGATTGTGGCAGGAGACTGGGTCATTGACCACACCTTTGTGGAGGAGGCTTACCAGGGAACGGGGATGGCCGGCCGCATGGTGGACCGGGTCGCAGAGGAGGCCCGCAAGGCCGGGGCCGGCCTTGTGGCCGAATGTCCTTATGCAAGGAAGAGACTGGGTCAGGCCGGGACCAGGTCCGCGGAAGACAGGAAAAAGCAGGAAGAGCAAGACCTGCTTGGACTATTGGGAAGAGTTCCCGGCAAAGTATCTGACCTCCAGGATGAGATAGACCGGATGAAAAAGAAGCAGAAAAGATAAAGAATTGAACCAAGATGAGCAGGAGCAGGAGAGACTATGGCATTTGTATCCAATGAGGGGCAGCAGATTTCCCTTGATGACCCCTATTACCGATTAAGTGACAGACAGAAGCGGTATCTGAAAGAATCGTGGGCAGCCTATTTCGCAGAGTATATTTTTCCGAAGATTGATGAATCCCGGTTTGCGAAGCTTTACAGTGACCGGCCTTCCAGGCCCAATATTCCGGTAAATATTCTGGTTGGGGCTCTATTGATCAGAGAGCTGACCGGCGAGTCTGACCAGGAGTTTTTGCGGTCCCTTCTCTTTGATTTCCGATACCAGTATGCCCTCCATACCTCTTCCTACCCTGAGCAGCCTTTGACCGAACGGACCCTTGGCCGCTTTCGTATGAGGTGCGTCAATTATGAGCGGGAAAGTGGAGAGGACCTGGTTCGGGAGACTCTGGAGGATCTGGCCGATGAACTGGCTTGTATGCTGGCTATGGACCGGACCTTCCGCCGGGAGAGGAACTCCGGCCTGGCAGAAAGGATCCGCACCATGGGAAATCTGGAGCTGATATGGGTCTGTCTTGCCAATCTTTTGAAAGATCTGAACCAGGCAGGAATCAGTTGTCCCCAGGACCTGGCTGCCTATGGGCAGGAAGAAGATCGGAGGATGGCCCTTTCTTACAGCAGGTCCGAAGAAGCCCCCGGGCTGACAGCCAAAGTAAGAAAGGATGCTGAGCGGGCCCTGGCTCTCTGTGACGACCGCTTTGAAGAGTCAAGCAGCTATCTGCTGCTCCGGAGGGTGCTCAGAGAGACACGGGTGCAGGAGCTTTGAGTTCTGATGAAAAGTCCGGCCAGGAGACCGGGAAAACAGGGGAACAGGGCAAGTCTTTTTGATCATGGAACATGGACAATACCGAAAGATGGACCTGGTGGAAATAGTATGATCAATGAAGGCTGGAAAGCAAGAAGCCATATACAGGGATTTGAGAGGGGGAGAGTGTTATGGGAGATAAGAATAATAAAGATTTTGAGAACCCTTATCTGATCAGACCCAGTGGAAAGGGAGGGGATCCGGAGGCCTTCGGCTATGTAATCGGCAACCTGGACCCGGCCCTGCGGGAAGCCCTGGGTATGCCGGAGGAGTGTGCCTCCGTCGGTATCGTCACTTCTAAAAAGAGAAGTTCAACACTGATTTTTGGGGCAGATGAATCCGTGAAATAAGCAGGAAGGCCCGGTAGTGCGCAGAAATAAGAAAAAAGTTCCCTGTCATATACTATCCTGATTACCAGGATGAAATATGGCAGGGAACTCTTTTTTTATTATATATTATTGGCCGGCTTTCTCATAATGAAGAACCAGGCTTCCCTGGTCATTGAGCTGTTTTATCCTGGCCAGGGTCCAGCGGGTTACCAGGGCCTGGTCAGTAAAAAGCCGCATGCCGGCCCCCAGGGTGACTGGTTCTACAGACAGATAGAGACCATCAACCAGTCCTTCCCGCAGAAATTCCAGACAGGTACTGGGACCGCCGAGCAAGGCTGTTTTCCGGCAGCCCATGGAAACCATTTGCTCATAGATGTCCCGGGCACTGCCGGAGAGGTAATAATTCTGGGGATTGTCGTCTTCCGGAGGATTGTGGGTCAGAATAATCCGGCGGATGCCGGGATGGGCGTCTCTGACATAGCAGCTTTTGCCCATGAGCATGGAGTCATAGGCTTTCAGGGATTCCAGAAAAAATTCCCGGTCCTCCCTGGAGGAGTAGCCGCTGATATCATGGTCCGGGTCCAGGGCGACGATGCCATCCAGGCTCATGACCAGGTAAATGTCCATATGTATGGCTGACATGGTCTACCTCCTTTTGGAAGAGGACTGGTCTGCCAATTCTTCCTTTAACTTTTTCATGGTTTTTTTCAGGACAGGATGGTAGACATTGGGGCCTATATCACACATAGGTAAGAGGGTGTAGTCCCTGTTCTCGAAATCAGGGTAGGGCAGGACATAATCATCGGTGGAGGCTACCAGGTCATCATAGAGCAGGACATCGATGTCAATGGGGCGTATGCCGGCCTCCCTGGTCCGGTCCCTGCCCAGGTCGGACTCAATCTTTCTGATCAGCTGATGCAGTCTGTCGGGGGAAAGCAGGGTTTCCACCTTTACCGCGTTGTTCAGGAAGATTCCTTCATATTCATCACCGTAGGCCGGTGAGGTCATGGATTCGGAGCAGACCATATTTCGGATATCGGGATGGCTGCCGATGGCCTCCACAGCCTTCTCCATGATTTCGGCACAGTTGCGGACGTTTGAGCCCAGGGAAAGGTAGACTTCGTGCCAGGCCATATCCTTCTGGACGGAAACGTAATCAAAATGCATGCCGCGGATAGGGGCATGGGGCTTCTTTACTTCCAGAGTGATGGACTGGACACCCTCAAAGCGGAGAAGGATCTCCCGGCAGAGATTGTAGGCAACCCTTTCTATAAGCTGGAAGCTGTGGTCAGTCATCCATTGGCAGATGAACTTGCTGACACGGCTGTAATTGATTGTATGAGCTATATCATCATCAGAAGTAATATCATTCATGTTGGTGTGCATTTCCGCACAGATCAGAAACATCTGCCCTAAAGCCTGCTCTTCCGGATTCACCCCATTGTAGGCATATACGGCCAGATCTTTTATACGTACGATGTATCCCATAATAAGTTACCGTTCCCTTTCTAGAATAACAATAATATTTATAATACCTTATTTAAAGAAAAATGTACAATAGAATTGCCAATCCTTTTATGGATGCAGGCCGGCCTGTCCCTGGGAGCCGGGATGCCTGTCCCGGCTTTCAAAGGATCCTATATGCCTGCTCCGGAGTGAAAGGAGTCCCGGATAAGCGGGGATCATTGATTTTGCCCTTTTGTTTTGTTAGAATAGAAAAAACATGGAAGGGAGCGGCCGGATGGAGGCAGGGTTATGGACCTTAATAGGTATAATTGGGATAAGCTTTTAAAAATAAGGACAGGCGGGCGCGATGATTCCAGGGCTGACCGCTATCATTATCCCTATGAGCCCACTCCCTATGCTGTGCTGGAGAGACTGGCCGGGAGCGGCTATGTGGGTAAGAAGGATGTGCTGCTGGACTATGGCTGCGGCAAGGGAAGAGTCGGCTTTTATCTGGCTTACCAGACCAGGTGCCGGACCATCGGGATTGATTTCGATGAACGGATGTTTAAGGCGGCCATGGCCAACCGGAGCCAGGCAGTGTCCGGGGCCAGGACCTCATTTATCCACGGTCCGGCTGAGACCTACAGACTGCCGGCGGAGGTCAGCAGCTGTTACTTTTTTAATCCTTTTTCCACAGAGATTCTGGAGAAGGTTCTGAGTCGGATCCAGGATTCCTGTTACGATTGTCCCAGGGAGATCCGGCTCTTTTTTTATTATCCTGCAGACCAGTATCTGGCATGTCTCATGACCCGGGATATGCTCCTCTTTCAAGATGAGATTGACTGCAGGGATCTTTTTGAGGGAACGGATAACAGGGAGAGGATCCTGGTTTTTTCCATGTCTGGCTGCTGACCAGGAATGAATCAGAGATAGTGATTAAAACTATTTCCTGAAGATGGGGAAATAGTACAAAAATTGACAGATTTTTATTTGTAGCAGAATGGATTAAAATATGTTATAATAAATCCATATATGTATTAATGGTTTTATCTATGGGGATTAGAGAGTTTTCAGGAAGAGGGGAAAGTATGAAAAGAATAAGTATGAAGCGATGGCTGATGATTCTTCTGATGGCCCTCTGCTTTATTGTGTCTCCATTACATACCTCAGCTATGACGGTGACCCTGCCGGTTTCGGGAACCTACGGGCAGACAGATGCGCGGCTTGTTTACAATATGTTAAATCGTTTCCGCGCCGGCCACGATGCCTGGTACTGGAGTAGTGATAATGAGAGAAAGATTAATGTCAGCGGGTCTCTTCATCAGCTGACCTACAGTTATGAACTGGAGAGAACGGCTATGATCCGGGCTATAGAACTGGCGGTTTATTACAACCATGTCCGGCCTAATATGGATACCTGTTTTACGGCCTTTGACCTGGATGCCTACTCTATGGCTGAGAATATTGCCGTGGGCTGTAACAGCCCTTCGGCAGCCTTTGATTCCTGGCTGGAGAGCGGCAGGGATTATGAAGGACAGGGGCAAAGACGGACCATGCTGAGCAATGATTTCAATGCGGTAGGCATCGGCCATGTGGTGGTCAATGGTGTTCATTACTGGGTTCAGGCTTTTGCCTATACCAGGGACAAGGGGCCTGTTACCGTGGCCCAGAATGGCAATAAGACGGTGAATGTGGAGGTGGACGGCAGCTTCATCAAAAATATCATCCTGACACCGGATGAGGATACCCTCGCCGTAGATTGCGGCGGGACCCGGTATCTGCCTCAGGTTAAAGCAACCCTGCTTACCACAGGGGCTGCCTCCAGCAAGAGTATTCCTCTGGCTGCCTCCTGCAGCTGGAAAAGCCAGGATCCCTCCATCGCCCGGATCAGTGGGGGCCGGCTGAAGGGAATCAGGCCGGGAAAGACAAACCTGCTGGTCAAAGCCTGTGGCAAGACCCTGACGATTCCGGTTACTGTTAATAAAAGGAAGGTCCCGACCCGGTCTTCCCGTTAAACTGAATGTGAAACCGCCGGTTTGACAGATCCGGCAGCCTGGAAAGGACATGGTTTTCTTGTCCTTTCCAGGCTGCCGGGTCAGATAAACCGGCGGTTTATTCATCTTTTTGTGGTTTTTCCTGCGGGCTTTCCCGGGGAGAAGACGGCTTTGCTTCCAGTTCCAGTCCCCGCTCTTTTAATGCCTGGAAGAATTTGTCCGGGTTGACCGGTGACCGGCCGGAGAGATAATCTTCTTCCGATTCGTAAATATGGTCTATGGTAATAGGATTCTTATAGCCGCATTTGCTGCAGGTCCAGATACGGACATGGTCGTCAAAGCCTTCCTGGCTGTTGAGGTAATCGCCGCAGCGGTCACAGAACCACTCTATACCTGGGAAGCGGCGGTCCAGATCATCTCCTTCATAGTAGTCTTCATAATCCCCGGCCTCCAGCATATCCGGGTCTATGATTTCTCTCAGCAGGGAGAAATCAGTGTCATAATAATAGAGCAGACGGACGATCTGGTTGCGGAGCAGGGCTCCCAGCAAAAGCCAGGTCAGGGCTTTGGAAAAGCCTCTCAGGGTGAAAAGGTTCCACTGGGCCACAACGTTGCCCATCAGTTCATCAAAAACTTCATCGTTGATGGGAAAGAGCTGCCAGTTTTTATCCAGGTCTGTCATCTGGGCTCTGGCCTTCATCAAAGTGTTGATGTAGTCGGCAAAGCAGTCGATATAGAGGACCCATTGCTCATCCGTCATCTGGGAGAGAAGAACTTCTGTATTATTGACCAGCTGAATGGTCAGATTTGGCTGGTTGACCAGTCTGCCGGCCAGGTTTTCCTGAATCAGGCTGGCGGTTTTCCGCTCTTTTTCCTGGTTGCTCTTGGCTGTGCCTATAAGCCGGCCCACAATCTGGGTCACCCGGTTGCTTTTTCCCACATGGTACTTCCCTTTTATTTTCATGGAACGGATTATACCGGACAGGTCATCAAAGGAAGCATCCTGACGTTGAGAGGCTGTCTGTTTGCCGGGAAGGGAGATTTCCTCAATGAGCAGACGGGGAAAAAACAGGTCGAGAAGGTCGATCTGTCTGGGTGTTGTCTGACCCAGTACCCGATGAAATAATAACCGGCCTATGTAGCCTACTCTAAGATCTTCAGGTGTATTGTAAGTACGTTCTTCCATCATTTTTCCCCACTTTTGCTATGACCTTTTTTTTGCATGTCTGCGGACCCGGTTTCTGTCGGCTGCCATGCCGGTCCGGGTCTTTCATGTACCTGTATTATATCGGGAAAATATACTGGTCACAAGACGGGGTTTTATTTTGGAAATAATTTGGGCAAAGAAAAAGATGCACCGGCTTGACCAGTTGTG
>CAMOZD010000065.1 GCA_946630645.1 uncultured Lachnospiraceae bacterium | reverse complement strand
GACCTGGACCTGACTGGGAATTCGATCTGATTGGTTTGGGATCCATCTGGATTTGACAGGGAACCGTCCTGGATTTGACCAGGAATTCACCAGGATCTGACAGGGAAACTACCTGGATTTGACTGGGAATCCACCTGGATCTGACCGAAAAGCCAGGATTCGGCCGGGAATTCACCCAGGCTGGCCTGTGAACAGAGTGACCGACATTTTTTCATTAAAAAGAAGGGGTTAGAGGATGTTAATCCTCTAATCCCTTCAGTGCTTTACGGAATTGTATGAAGAATAATATGCTGGTAAAGGTCACGGCCAGGACGTCGGCTACCGGCTCTGCCATATAGACGGACATGGCCTTGTCCCCCAGGATATTCAAGGCGGGAAGCAAATAGATCAGGGGGATCAAAAGTACAAATTTCCTCACCACTGCAACGATAATGGAGCAGAGGGCATAGCCGATGGTATTTTCACTGGCTCCGAAGACCAGCAGGAGCTGGCGGTTGAAAAGGACCAGAGTCAGAGTCAGGAGGGCTGAGATCAGCAGCAGCAAGGTGAGACAATTGGAAAGGATATGGTTGGCTTTGTCATAATCCTTCTTTCCCATGCTGATGGAAGCCCGGGGCGCTCCACCGGAGCTTACCAGGGCGGCAAAGGCCGAGATGACCATGATGAGGGGCATACAGACGCCTACACCCGTCAGAGCCAGGGCCCCCTCTCCCGGAATGTGACCGATATAGATCCGGTCCACGATGTTATAGAGCATATTTACCAGCTGGGCGATAACCGTAGGGACAGCCAGCTTCCATAATAGTTTGTTGACCGGTTCCCTTCCCAGAAATTCTTTGTCTGTGTTCATGATATGGTTCTCCTGAAATGTTTCTGCTGGTTTATTTGTGTCTAAGGCCTGAAATGGCTAATCATTTGTCTGCTTATAGAAAGTCTTTATCTTTCTGTCAAGGAGATGGACACCATTTTTACGGTAATTCTTTTCTTCTGATAGTTTCTGATACTTTATTTTTTCCAGGAAATCCTTTAAAATGGATGAATGACTATCCGGAAAAGCTCATGAAAAGTCAATTGATATATTGTTAAGCATTAATATATGGAATCGGTAGTTAGAAATGACGGTATCACAAAGAGGAGTGAAATAGATAAAATGAAGCAAGTGATTGATTTGCATATGCATAGTACAGCGTCTGACGGGACAGACACGATTCCCCAGCTTTTAGGGAAATTAAGAGAAGCAGGCATAACTACTTTTGCCGTTACTGACCATGATACCATAAACGGGTCCCGGGAGATGGAGGCCCTGGTTCCTTCCGATATGCATTTCATCCGGGGCATTGAGTTCTCCTGTATTACTCCTGCCGGTAAATGTCATATCCTGGCTTACGGCTGTGACTGGGACCATGAAGCCTTTCAGGCTGTGCTGGAGGAGGGTAAGGCTCTCCGCAGGAATAAGCTGGAGAGAAGGTTGAACTTTCTTAAGGATAATTTCAACATTGTACTCACTGAGGAAGACATGGCTATCCTCCACAAGTCGGGCAGTGTGGGCAAGCCCCATCTTGGCAACCTCCTGGCCGCCAAGGGCCTGGCCCCGGACAAAAATGCGGCCATAGACAAGTATATTAACCCCTGTAAGACAGAGTCAGACCGTATCGATGGCATAAAGGTAATAAAGGCGATCCTGCAGGCAGGAGGAATCCCGGTTTGGGCCCATCCTTTCGGAGGAACCGGGGAGAAAAGGGTCTCCTACGAGAATTTCCGCAAGCAGCTTGATCTGCTGACGGCCGCAGGCCTTGAAGGGCTGGAATGCTATTATTGCATCTATAATGATGAACAGATTGACCTGCTCCTGCAGGCTGCCCGGGAGAAAGGCCTTTCCATCAGCGGCGGCAGTGACTACCATGGCAGGAACAAGAAGGTTTCCTTAGGAGAGCTTAACGCAGCCTGCAGGATTGTAGACCAGGAAATGCTGACCATTCTGGCCAGACTTTAAGGTCTTAAGTCCTTGACAGGGACAGGACGGACGCATAAAATAAATGAGTCTGAATATTATCATTTTAATAATTTATAACTCGAATCTTTATTTTAGCCACAGTTTTTTTCTGTGGCTTTTTTAAAGGGGTATTTTTTATGGAGTGGTATTTTATAGGAAGAGTGTTTTCCAGGACTAGTAATATATAGGAAAAGTGTTTTCCAGGAGTGGTAATATATAGGAAAAGTGTTTTCCAGCAGAAATTATTTTACAGTAATAATATTTTGCAACAGCAGTATCTTACAGGAGTAGTAATATGTTCGAACTTAGTCCAAGAACCTTTCTCATCGTGTGTCCCCTTCTTTTTGTGGCCGGTCTGGTAGATGCCATAGGAGGAGGTGGAGGCCTTATTTCCTTGCCGGCTTACCTTTTTGCCGGCCTGCCCATCCACTACAGTATTGCCACGAATAAATTGTCCTCGACCTGTGGGACAACCCTGGCCACCAGCCGTTTTATCAGGCATGGCCTGGTCAATTACCGGCTGGCCCTGCCATCGGTGGCCTGCGCCATGGCCGGGTCTTCTCTCGGGGCCCAGCTCTCTCTACGTATGAGTGACCAGGTCATGAGAAATGTACTTTTTATCATACTGCCCCTGGCGGCATTTTTCGTCCTTAACAAAAATATGTTCCAGGACCGGGGCGGTCAGGCGAAAGAGGACAGGCGGACCTATCTGGTGGCGGCTTTAGCTTCCTTTGTGATTGGAGCCTATGACGGTTTTTATGGACCCGGGACGGGAACCTTTTTGATCATAGCCTTCACTGTCTTTGCCAGGATGGGGGTTACGGCGGCCAATGCCCAGTCCAAGGTGATCAATCTTACTACGAATATTACATCTCTGACTATATTCCTGCTCCATGGCCAGGTCCTGATTCCTCTGGGTCTGGCAGGAGCCTTCTTTAATATGGCCGGCAATTATATCGGAGCCGGCCTGGCCATGAATAAAGGGGCCAGGGTGGTCCGGCCGGTGATTCTGTTTGTCCTGGGCCTGCTCCTGATCAAGGTGGTTTCAGCCTGAGAGACTGGGTTTGTCCCGACATTTTCAAAATATATTTAGCCTATGAGATTATATAAATATATACAGCAGACAAAGAACCTATGTTACAATAAATATGATAATAACTGATTTTTACAGGTCTGTACAAGGATAAAGGCCTTTGTAGATGGGCTAGGATTCTGTTTTGGGCAGGAAGGAAGAAAATCCTACTGTCTTAGGGAGGTTACAATGTTATGAAAGCTTACCAGTTAAAAATAACAATCAAGGATTCCCATCCACCCATTTGGAGGAGGTTGATCGTGCCTTCCGGCCTCAGCTTCTCTCAACTGACCCTGGTCATTAATACGGCCTTTGGCTGGTGCGGTTACCATATGAGTAACTATTCCTTCCATCAGCTGAAGCTGGATCTGGACGATGATTATGATGAAGAAGATAGCTGGGCTGTTTTCGACCATGAAATCCTGGACGCGGCCCGCCATATCATTGATGACTTTTTTGGCCTTGTCAAGTCTTTCACCTATACCTATGATTTCGGTGATGACTGGCGCCACCAGGTCCAGATTGAAAAAGTGATTAAAGATTATGAATATAATTACCCTCAGGTGATAAAATATAAGGGAGATACCCCCTATGAAGACTGTGGCGGCATCTGGGGCTATTATGAGCTCAGGGATATCTTGTCCAATCCCGGCTCACCGGAATATGAGGCCATGAAGGAGTGGACAGATGCCCAGTTTGATAACAGCTATGACATGGAATATGTTAATAGTGAACTGGAAAGAATGAGATTGATTCCCACCCAGGCAGCCCCCATGTCCAGGACAGAGCTCTATGAACGCTATTTTAGCGGCCAGGCCGATTTCTATACCATTGTTCCTGTCAGTGAGGAAGAGAATGAGGAGTTCCCGGATAATAAGGAGGCCCTGAAAGAAAGGGCAGATTCTGCTTTGGATTCATGGGGACTGGAGAGGAATGTGCCAGCAGGGCAGCCGGCTGGATCTTTTCAGGCAGAGCCCAGGTCCATCGTCGTTCTCGGTAATTGGCTGGGCAAGGACCACAAAGACAAAATCAGCCGGCTGGCCCGGGAAAAGGGTTTCCTTTGTTCTTTTTATAATTTTGAACAGGAGGAAGGAGCTAAGGCTGCCCTGGCTAAGGCAGAGGTGGTCTTCGGTCATGCTCCGGAGACAGCGGCCTCTTCCAGGACCTTGAAGTGGCTCTGTCTTCCCTCGGCGGGAGCAGATATTTTTTTAAGGCCGGGGGCTCTTTTGTCCCCCAATCTCATATTGACCAATTCCTCCGGTGCCTATGGGACCACCATGGCAGAGCATATGATTATGCAGACCCTTATGCTGCTGCGCCGGATGCCTGAATTCCAGGAAGGAATGCGGGAGAGGGGCTGGCCCCGGCCCAGGGCCCAGGCATCCATAAAGGACAGCCGGGTGACCGTCTTAGGAGCCGGTGATATCGGCTGCTGCTTTGCCAGAAGGGTCAGGGCCTTTGAACCCAGATCAATTATTGCTGTTAACCTCAGTGGAAAAAGCAGGATGCCGGTCTTTGATCAGGTTCTTCCCTGGACCAGCCTGGACCAGGTGCTGCCAGAGACAGATATCCTGGCCATGAGCCTGCCTTCCACGGCCCAGACCAGGGGGATTCTCAATGCCCACCGGATCAGTCTTCTGCCGGAGACTGCCTATATCATCAATGTGGGCCGGGGGGACGCCATCGATGAGGCGGCCCTTGTCAAGGCCCTCAATGAGGGCCGGCTGGCCGGGGCGGCTTTAGATGTCATGCAGCATGAGCCCCTGCCCAAGGATGACCCGCTCTGGGAGGCAAAAAATATCTTGCTGACACCCCATGTGGCCGGCAATATGACCATAAACTTTACTAAAGACAGGGCAGTGGATATGTTCTGCGAGGATCTGAAGAATTACAGCAGAGGATGGCCCTTGCTTCATACTGTGAATAAAAAGCTGGGCTATTGAAATCGTTTCTTGTTTTTTATATGGATTGGTATATATTTTTTTAGAAGAGAAGCTGGAAGGATGAGCTGCTTATGAAGCAAGGAAAAGCTCCTGTGAGAGAATCCGGGATCCCCAGGGAGGAAATCAAAAGACTGCAGGGCCTGGGTTGCCTCCGGGATAAACGTTACAAAGATATCTTTAATGTGCGGGTGGTGACCAGGAATGGATTTGTATCAGGCCGCGAACAGGCCGTCATCAGTCAGGCCGCCGGCCAGTTCGGGTCCGGTGAATTGAGACTTACACCCCAGCTTGGCATAGAGATCCAGGGGGTGGCTTATGGTCAGCTTCAGGACCTTCTTGACTATCTGGATGGACAGGGCCTGGTGACCGGAGGGACGGGACTGGGTATTCATCCGATCCACTCCTGTAAAGGGACGGCCTGCCGTCATGGTCTCTTTGATACCTTTGCTCTTACAGAAAAGCTCCACCAGAGATTCTTCCTGGCTTACCGGGCTGTCAGCCTGCCCCACAAGTTCAAGCTTGTAGTCAGTGGCTGCCCCAACAACTGTGTAAAGGCCAGTCTGGCCGACCTTGGAAT
The DNA here is from genome assembly GCA_946630645.1 of uncultured Lachnospiraceae bacterium. GTDB lineage: Bacteria > Bacillota > Clostridia > Lachnospirales > Lachnospiraceae > Anaerobutyricum. Next base: position 1,428 of record CAMOZD010000065.1, on the reverse strand, counting down.
CATTGGCCAGAGGATTCCCCTGCCCGATCTTTCCGGCTGCAGGGCCTGTAAAAGCTGCCGGGTGGAGACATCCTGTCCGGCTGGGGCCGCCAGACTCAGGGAGGGCAGGATCCATCTGGACCCTGCTGCCTGCAGGAATTGTGGGAAATGCAGCGGGGCCTGCCCCTTTGGTCTCTTTGACCATTGGCAGGATGGTTTTAAGATATATGTAGGCGGACGGTCTGACAAATGCGTCGCCCACGGCCGGCCCCTTAGCAGGATTTTCCTGTCGGAGGATGAACTGATGGCCGCCATAGAAAGGACTATCACCCTCTACATAGAGGAAGGATTGCCGAAGGAAAGGTTCGCCCAAACCATAGACCGGCTTGGCTTTGACTATGTCAATGACCGGCTGACCGCTGGGGCCGGATGAAAAGATTCCGTTAGAAAGGTCTTCCAAGAAAGAGGCCTATAGAGGAAAGAAATCCCGGCAGAAAGGACTTCTAAGATAGAGCCTGGACTATAGAGCAAGGAAGCCTGTGAGGTTTAGAAGCCTATTGAGTAAGGAAGTCTTTGGAGAAGAGAAAGATTAAGAGCAAGGAAACCTATAGAGAAAAGAAGTCGATAAAACAAGGAAGCTGATAGAGAAAAGAAGTCGATAAAACAAGGAAGCTGATAGAAAAAGTACGTGGAGATGTATTCCGGTCACCAGTATGCGGCGGTTAAATATGGTTTGAACCCGGAGACCTTTCAGCTCACGGAAGAGCCTAAAACAATAGATCCACTGGAGATTGACCTGGATGATTCCGCCTATGGGAAGCTTCCTTCCCTGCCTTGAGAAGAAAGATGGGGATTCCCGGAGAAAGGCTGCGACAGCCTGACAAAGTGCGCTATGGGAATACTAAAATTGTAAAGGCTTTTTAAAGATGCTAAAATCTTATGTATACTTTAGAGGATGCCTTAAAGGCAGAAGACGGAAAAGGAGACCAGCTGAATTATGAAAAGAAGAATCAAAAACTGGAAACTGATGAAACAGGTTATTAAGGACTCGGGTGCCAATAAGCTGCTCGGAACCTATATGGCATTTTTTCTGATTTCCTCTGTGATAATCTGGCTTGTGGATCCGGAAATCCAAACGATGGTTGACAGCCTCTGGTACTGCTTTGCCGCGGCCACCACCATAGGTTTCGGGGACGTTTATGCCAAGTCCCTGATAGCCCGTATTTTTACAGTGGTTTTATCTTTGTATTCTATTGTGATCGTTGCCGTGATCACTGCTGTAATCACTAATTTTTACATGGAGATTGCCAAGGCCAGGGCCAATGAGAGTATCATGGCTTTCCTGGATGATCTTGAGAACCTGCCTGAATTGAGCTTAGATGAATTGGTTGTCCTGTCAGAGAAAGTCAAACATTGGAAGATTGAGAAAAGTTTAACTGGACACCATAT
>CAMOZD010000064.1 GCA_946630645.1 uncultured Lachnospiraceae bacterium | reverse complement strand
GAAAGTATTGGATTTTTCCTGAAATATTTTATATTATATATGTAGGTTAAAGGAGGAGAGTATAATGGTATTTTTAGTTGTAGTTATTTTGCTTCTGGCGGTTTTGTGTCTGCTGTTTCTGTCAAAAAGAAAAGAGGATCCGGCCGGAGCGGCAGAGAAAAAAGCGGGAAGTATGGTCAGGGGGGGATCCGGGTTCCTGGGACAGACAGGACCTGGCGGACAGACGTCAGCGGGTCAGGCCTCTGAGAACCCGTCCGGCAAAGAGATTCTTTCAGCCGGAGGAAGGGCTGAAGACCGGATTGGAATTAATGATGGGAACCAGGCCGGGAGCCGGGCGCAAGACCGGTCTGGCAGACAAGCCAAAGACCGGGCCCCAGCCGGGGAGGCGGACCATGATCAGAGACGGGAAGCCCGGACCGGGCAGGAGACGGAGACCGGCATGAAGAAAAATGCCAGACCCCGCCCCGTCAGGACAGAGAAAGAGGAAGCGGCCTCAGAAATCTATGATTGTATCAATAAGGGCCTCAGACTGGTCAGTAACAGCTGGGTCCAGGGAGAACTGGGACAGCTTAAGGAGCTTGGGAGTCTTTCCCTTTCAGTGGACAAGTATTATGAAGAGATTCTTCAGGGTCTCCAGGACCGGCAGAAGCAGATCCTTTCTTCCTTCAGGGATGCTGTCTGCTTTGAGAAGCAAGAGGACCGGATCAGGGTCGGGGCTGGAGAGGACACAGACCTGGAGCAGCTGCTTTTTGATTCCATGATGCCCTTCTATCCCTATTATGGAAAAGAGCTTCATAAAGAAGGTATCCGCTACGGATCCATACTTTCAAAGGATGTGCTTGATCTTTTTCACCAGCTGACCGGAAGGAAGTTCCGCATGGGTTTCCACAGGCGCTACCGCAATGGCCTGGATTCTTTTGACTGGAAGGATAATCATTATACGGTAAGGAATCCGGAAGGGAACCTGCTTTGTGATGCGGATTTCGAGGATGGAAAGATGGTGAGAGGATTTGCCAGGCTGCCGGCGGAGGAGACCGGGGATGATGGCTGGCAGATCTATAAGGAAGGCATCTGGGAAGATGGCAGTCTGAAAGAGGGAAGGATCTGTTACCACTACCAGAAAAAGATATATTAAGGAGCCGGACTTGCAAAGGAGTCCGGCATCAAGAGAAACATGAAAAAAGACCATGAAAAAGACCATGATGAGGGGACCGGATTCCTATGCTGGGTTTCAAAGTTCATCATGGCCTTTTATATTTTTTGGTTATATGTTCTTTTGCATGAGTTTCTGTCAGCTTAAGGCAGCAGTGACAAGGGACATCTTGTAGACCTCGTCGGCATTACAGCCACGGCTTAAATCATTGACAGGAGCATTCAATCCCTGAAGTACGGGGCCGATGGCCTCGTAGCCTGCCAGACGGGCTGCCACTTTGTAGGCGATATTGCCGGCATTAATATCCGGGAAAATGAAAACATTGGCCCGGCCTGCCACCTTGGAACCCGGTGCTTTAAGCTTGCCGACAGCCATGTCAATGGCGGCGTCAAACTGAATCTCACCTTCCACATAAAGATCAGGAGCAAGCTCCCTGACCCTGGCGGTAGCCTCTGCCATCTTTGTCACGTCCTCGCCTTTGCCTGATCCAAGAGTGGAGTAGGAAAGCATGGCAACACGGGGAACGATGCCGAAGGTATCGGCTGTCTTGGCACTTTCAATGGCAATCTCAGCCAGCTCTTCCACATTGGGCTTGATATTGATCGCGCAGTCCGAGAAACATAATTTCTTCTGGCCCTTGATCATGATGAAGGAGGAGCTTACAATCTTGTTGCCGGGCTTGGTCTTGATCAGTTGCAGAGCCGGACGGACCGTATCTGCCGTAGAGTAGGTGGCTCCGCCCAGAAGGCAGTCTGCCTTGCCCATCTTGACCAGCATGGTCCCGAAATAGTTGGTCTTCTTCAGGTTAGCCCTTACCTGGTCTTCTGTCATCTTGCCCTTTCTCAGGGCAACCATGGTCTGGACCATGTTCTCGATGTCATCATAATTTTCGGGATCGATGATCTCACATTTGTTGATGTCGTAGCCGTGTTCCTCTGCGGCAGCCTTTATCTCTTCCGGATTGCCCAGAAGGATGACATGGACAATATCATTCCTGCTAAGTTTTTCGGCTGCCTGCTGGATGCGGTAGTCTGTTCCTTCCGGGTAGACGATCGTTGGAAATTTTTCTTTTAAACCCTGTTCTAATTCTTGAAACATATTAGCCTCCAATTCCATATTCTCCAAAATATGTTGTTGTTACAAAGATTGTCATTTTTACTATAGCATATATTATCCTTTGTTTTAACTCTTTTTTTTGTCTTCTTCTGCCTATTTTCAGGGCAGGAGGTTCTTTTTGAAATAATAAATATTATTTTCCAGGTCCCGGGGATGTACTGAAAAACCAGGCTGCGGGCTGCAAAAATAATTGGAAGGAAGAGGAAGCGGGCATTCCTGCCGTTTTAAGAAAATGCCCGGGAATTATCCGGGAAAGATCAAATGCAGAAATATTCAGTATTTTAAGGATTTTTATTAGGAAAACAGGAAAGATTGTGCTATAATCACTTTGTTGGAATTTCTCAGGATTCATTTCCCTATTATGTCATTTTCACTGATCATTCACGATCATTTTTTCCGCGATACAATATGTTCAATTTGTGCCTGTCATTTTTTGCAGGGCTTGCCGGACACTGGGAGCCAGGCTTTTTTGGGGACGGATTTTTGCTGCCCGGGCCCGGAAACCATAATAATCTTAGGAGAAAAGAGGAGAATGAAATGATAAAGCAAAAAGCATGCGGTCAAAGAATCCTGGTCCGGATTCTTCTTCTGGCCTTTGTCCTTATGATCGGAGACAGGATCTCTCTGTCCCCTCTGAGGGCTGAATCCTATGTACTGGGCAGTGAGGACCTGTCAGAGACAGAGGAGGAGATGGATGCCCAGATGGGAATAACTGTCAGCCAGCAGGCGACAGTAACCCTGGACGGCCTGACCCTCTATTCGGATGAGACGGGTCTTTGCGAGGCAGGCAGTCTCCGCCAGGGCCAGGTTGTTGAAATCCAGCAGACCGCAGGTATGTGGTGTCTGGTCAAGGCAGGGGAGGCCGCCGGCTATGTGATGAAGGACTGCCTCCAGATTCATAATATTGATTATAATGCCGTGGTGGAATATGGGAAAACCTTTTTGGGCAACCCCTATGTCTGGGGTGGTACCAGCCTGACCAAGGGCTGTGATTGTTCTGCTTTCATTATGAGAATATATGAACATTTTGGCGTCAGTGTTCCCCGTTCTTCCTATTTCCAGAGAACGGCCGGCATGGAGGTGAAAGACCTGCAGGATGCCCAGCCCGGTGATATCATCTGCTACAAGAATCATGTGGCTATGTATATAGGGAATGATCAAATCCTTCACGCCAAGGGAAGAAGGAGCGGCATCGTCATTACAGACGGGGCTGATTACAGACAGATTCTGTCCATCCGCAGAGTCTTTTAAATGAGGGGGAATGAGTGATGCAGTATTACATAGATCTGACAACGGACCAGTTTCAAAAACTGAAGGACCATGAATCAGAAAAGGTCCGGATTCCTGAAGATCAGGCATTGGAATTGACAGGCTCTGATAAAAAGCCTTATTTTACAGAAAACGACACACTGAAGGTTTACCATCCTTCCAAAGACCCGGAAGCCCTCCGCTTTGCGGTGACAGGGCCGTCCACAGAGGAAGAGGACGGCACTGTGGTTATTCCGGTAGAACTGCTGGAATGGATGGCTATACTCTGACAGGGGACTGCAGTCTGCATGGGCATGCCCTGTCCGGATCCACGGCCCGGACCTGGTCAGCTCCTCTTTTTATTGCGGTCCATGATCATGGACAGGTAAGACCGGGAAGTGGTCTCCCGCAGAGAAAAGCCCAGGAGGTCAAGAATGGTCTCAAGTCTGGCCAGGGCTTTTTCCCGGGCCTCATGCTGGATTTCGGGACCCGGCTGCTGACCGGTCCCGGCCTTTTCAGGGACAAGAATCTCCAGCTCCAGAAATGACCCCAGCCCCTCTACCTGGTCTACGCAGGCGGTCACATCAGTCTTGTGATAGTACTGGCGCAGCTTGGAGACTGGGTACTGGTCTTCATAGCCAAGAGATATGAGAATTTCTTTCATGGTTTCGGTATCCCCGATGGGAGTTTCCAGCTCCTTGCGGGTCATAGAGACACAATCAAGCTTCCTGCCCTTGTAGGTCAGGAAGCTTTTTGACGTTCGTCTGGTCAGATTTTCAGAACTGCGGATTCGCAGGGCTTCGTCACTTTTAATGAAATCCCTGGATGAACCTGTGAAATAGAGATCGTATTCTTTGACCAGGTCGCCGGCCTCAAAGCCCTCCCTTACCAGGGCGGCTTCTGTGGCTGATCTTTTGTATATAGGAAGTTTTAACTCGACTTCGATCATGATGTTTTCCTCGGTTTTTTGGGGCAGCCGGCCCTTACTGGGGCTTGCTTTGGGTGCTGAGGGTCTGGCTGGTCTGTTCCATTGGCTCCGCTGTAGTCTCAAGAGGAAGGGCAGTCATCGCCTCAGGAAGGAAAGAAGAGCCGTATTTTACATTATTGTAAAAGCTGGTGCTTCCTGCTGCGCTGGTGAGAACCAGCGTGTCATCTGAGGGATAGAAATCTATATTGACTGAGCCCATGCCGTCCTGGAGGTCATAGAAGACCTTGGGCAGGTTCTGTCCCGGACTGTGCAAAGTATAAAAGCTGAAGGTATGATCCCGGCTGTAAAGGTAGAAAAAGTTAGCTTCAAAATGGACAGTATTGTCTTTTTTCTCATTGAGACTGTAGATTTCCATGTAATTGTCATAGAGCTTGAGGATGTATGTGGTATCACCCTCAGTGGGTGGTGGAATCATTTCCTTCTCCTGGGTTTTCTTTTTGGGGGGATCGGTCTCGTGAGGACCATCAGGCTGGGGAGTCTGAACGGGACCCGCCTGGATCTCCTGGCTGGAGCCTGCGGGGCCCTCCTGGATCTCCTGGTTGGAGCCTGCGGGACCTTCCTGGATCTCCTGGCTGGAGCCTGCGGGACCCTCCTGGATCTCCTGGCTGGAGCCTTCAGGTCCGACGTTTTCAGGAACCAGATTATCCGAATACCACACATCATTTTCCACCATACTCAGGAGAGGACTGCCTGACCAGAAAAAGGTCATCCGGTCTTTGACAAAGAAATAGCTGACGTTCTGACAGGTCAGGACCAGCTTGCCTTCAGCAGGCATGACATAGCTGAGTTCCATCCGGTCTGACGCGGCCACCCAGCCGGCAGGAAGGAGATGGCTTCCCCCACTGTTCAGATTAAGGATCAGTTTTCCGGTCTGGTCTGTGAAGGTTCCGGAATAAATTTCCGAATTCTGGACCACGTCTTTTATCTGGAAAGACCCGTCCTTATCGAAAGAGAAGGAAATATTGTCACAGGAATAACTCCTGTCATGGCCCAGGGCATTGCCCGTGCCCTGCCAGCTTCCGGTCAGTTCGGTTTCCTGGCCCTTGACATCAACCCCTTTTTTCTGGCACCCGGCGCTGCCGGCAAGGATACTGATTAAAAATAGTACTGATAGAAAATGAAAAAATCTTTTCATTATTATTTGCCTCCATGATGTAAGGTTCTTATATCTACGTATAATTATTACTGATATTTTAGCATATTTTTGCCCTGATATCCATTCTCTTTGGTTGCATGAAAAAAAAACCTGTTGTATACTGAATTCCAAACCTGAAGATTTTGTTGTCCCCTGTGGGAGGGGGATTACAGGGATTTAGATAAAGGAGGTTCTTCCATGGAAATGATTTCAATTGAACGTGAGCTTAAGGATAATTCCTATCCCGGCCGGGGCATCATCGTTGGCAGAAGCGCAGACGGGACCAAGGCAGTGATTGGATATTTTATCATGGGCAGAAGTGTCAACAGCCGCAACCGTGTATTTGTGGAGGATGGGGACGGCATCCGCACCCAGGCCTTCGACCCCTCCAAGATGGAGGATCCCAGTCTGATTATCTATGCACCGGTCAGAGTACTGGGCAATAAGACTATCGTGACCAATGGTGACCAGACAGATACCATTTACGAGGGACTTGACAAACAGCTTACCTTTGAACAGAGCCTGAGAAGCCGTGAGTTTGAACCGGACGGACCTAATTATACACCCAGGATTTCGGCAGTTCTCCATATTGAAAAGGGCAATTACAATTATGCCATGTCCATCCTCAAGAGCAACGATGGTGACCCATCCAGCTGCAACCGCTTTACTTTTGCCTACAATAACTGCCCGGCAGGCCAGGGACATTTTATCTCGACCTACCTCCACGACGGCAATCCCCTGCCCAGCTTTGAGGGAGAGCCCAAACTGATGGCCATTCCCGATGATATGAATGAATTTGCCGACACCCTCTGGACCAGTCTCAATGAGGACAATAAGGTATCCCTCTTTGTCCGCTATATCGATATTGAGACAGGCTGCTGGGAATCTAAGATTATTAATAAGAACCAGTAACGGCAGATGAGTGCCGGAGGCAGGGATCAGCCGGCTCCGGCAGACAGATTTAAAAACACAGACAGAAATATAATCAGATCTGACATATGGAAAGGAACGTAAGACTCATGAAAGAATTAGAATTAAAATATGGCTGTAACCCTAATCAGAAGCCTTCCCGTATCTATATGGAGGAGGGAGAGCTTCCTATAAAAGTACTCAACGGACGCCCGGGATATATCAATTTCCTGGATGCCTTCAATGGATGGCAGCTGGTCAGTGAACTGAAAAAGGCAACCGGTCTTCCGGCAGCCACATCCTTCAAGCACGTATCCCCGGCCGGAGCGGCAGTGGGTCTGCCCCTGTCTGATACCCTGGCTAAGATTTACTGGGTGGATGACCTGGGAGAGCTGTCACCCCTGGCCTGTGCCTACGCCAGAGCCAGAGGAGCCGACAGGATGTCTTCCTATGGGGATTTCATTTCCCTGTCCGACACCTG